>NZ_OSDX01000009.1:0-186057 GCF_900382755.1 Vibrio sp. Evd11 | reverse complement strand
TTACTTTGTGAAAAGTAAGACACACCCTGGAGGGGTTCCCGAGTGGCCAAAGGGAGCAGACTGTAAATCTGCCGGCACTGCCTTCGATGGTTCGAATCCGTCTCCCTCCACCATATTCTCCTTAATTGGAAAACCGAAAAGCCAACTCATTGAGTTGGCTTTTTTCGTTTCTGGCTTATTGGTTTCTGACTTGTTATCACTTTCTTTGAACCATCACTGCTTAACTGTCTAAAATCCACAATTGATTCAATTCACACCAGCCAAAACCATTTACTTGCACGCCTTGTATCCGCTCTGATACTTCTAATCCAAACGCTTCATGCTTAAGCTCAGTAACAATACCAACCTCAGACAACCACTGACGACATTCAGCTAATATAGCTAGCGAACGACTGAAATCAGGCTGCTGACGAATCAACGAAAGGTACGTTCGAATCATCTCTAAGATCTGCGAATCTAAATTGAGAGTGGCAAACGGAAAGCGAGATAAGAAGCTAAGCCAAGCGCTCAACGGGTCACCTTCGTCAATAATACTGCACAACACCACACCCTCGATCTTGGTGTAGTTTCCGTATTCGATTAACACCAACCTATCATCAGGTGAAGCAAGGCTTGTAAAGAGCCTTTGGCATTCCGATGTATCTTCGACCGTCATTATTGAGGTTATTTCGTTAGTCTGACTTGGGGCTTGGATCTTCAAAAATGTAGAATAGTTTTCACTCGGTACGGCACTGGTTTTTTCAGGCATTTCAAGGCACAGCTTGTTTTCAGCGCATACCTTACTCGTCGCCCATTCTGGGTACACCCACAGCTCGATACTATTCAAAATAGACACATCATGTGAATAGAGCCTATTGCGACTGAGGCGGAGCATGTTCTCTGAGAAAACATCGAGAGAAAAAGCACCTGATCCATTGAACTTCCCAGATGTCGACATTTGAAATATTGACGCTTCAGTGCGAGACAAAAGCCTTGGTAAATGCCAGTCCGTTTCACTCAAACGCACTTCCACTGTATTCTCTGAATAGAGATCCACGGCGGCTATGTGCTGATAACCAAGACGCCAATGCTCAGTCTGAGTCAAAGATTGAAGGCAGTGAACAATATCCTTGCTCAATAAAAGGCTGCCATCGTGAAAATACACGTCATTGCGAATTTGAAAGCGCCATACTGTCGCATCTTCATTTGATTGCCAGTGATAAGCCAGATCACCTCGAACTTGGCGATTCTTAGCTTGGTCATTCCCAGCTTGGTTATTCTCAACATAAGTAAGGCGTTGGCATACTTGGCTCACTAAGAAGCGCTCAGTTCGTCGGAGCACCTTATGAGGATGAAGTTGCTCTAGCTTTCGATGAAATGGGATATAGGCGCGACGCGCGGCTTGATTGGCATGGCTTAAAAACGATTGCAGCTCTAGCCCGGCATCCCTTCCGCTAAAACTCAGTATTGGAAGCATTTGCTCCACACTACCCGAGTCTGACAACTCACGAACCAGCGTATAACACGCATCGATAGGTTCAACGAGGCATGTTAATAACGCTTTTTTGTTGCGACCTGAACTCGCCAGCCACTCAACCCAGCCTTCCTTAACCATCGTTTTGATAATGGTTTGAACATGACGCTCACTAACGAACAACAGCGCCGCCAATTGACTGATCTGGCATCGCGAGGTTCCAGGGCCAAACGCCTGAAATATCTGTTCATAAAGTTCGAGTTGTCGCTTTTGGTTTGCCATTTATCTTTCTGAAGTCTTTATTTTAGTTAGGTGTCCGAAGCCCGCGTTCATCAATGCCCTTTCCATGGTTTCGATAACCTGTAAAGAGACATCAGAGAGCAGAACATCAGAGTCAGTCTTGTTATCACGTATCAACTGAGACATATGATCAATCTCGAACTCGAAGCCATTGCCCGCAACGTTATGCTGAATGGTGTGCTTTGTGCCCTGATATTCAATGTCTATTGTCTCTGGGTTCCACCACTTGTCTCTAATCGTGATCGTTAGTTCAGGCCCACGCAATGTAGCAGAACGAGGTAAATTAGAAACGATAGACGCCGATATTTTCCCTTCAATACCTTGAGAGAACGTTAACAGAGAATCAGTATCCACATTCGATTGCTTGTACACACTCGACATATCAACCTCAGGCTCTGAAGGCGTTACGCCTAAGCTTCGACATAAATCATAGTAAAACCAAAGCCCATAAACCCCAACATCAAGTGTCGCACCACCCGAGAGTTCTGGGTTGAATATAAACAAGTTGGGGTCATAGTCATGTTCGTTGCCAAACCCAGCTTCAATCGAGGTAACTTGAATGTTGTTTTCAGATAGATAAGATTTAAGCTCACGGTACGCCGGAAACGCCATTGTTTTCATCGCTTCCAACAACAACACCCCATGTTTGTCGGCTAGGGCTTTCATTGCCAACCAATCTGCGAGATTAGTAAACGCGGGTTTCTCTACCAAGACATGTTTATTGTGACTCAGAAACAACTCCGCCAACGGTTTGTGGTATGGATGAACAGTGGCAATGTAAACCGCGTCGACATCCGGGTTGTTGGCCATCTCTTCATAGGATCCATAGCTCAACTCGCAACCAAAGTTCTGACCAAACGCGTTTGCTCGTTCAGAGTCCCTAGAAGCGACGGCGTAAAGCTCACCATGTGCAGAATGCTGAGTGAGTGCAGTTGCGAACCTTTTCGCTATGTAGCCTAAGCCAGCAATGCCCCATTTCACCAATGTTGTGTTTTCGCTCATCGTATTACCTAATCAATTGTTTGGTATCAGTTTACTCAGAACTCATTCAATGAAATAGAGAACAAATAACCCAAGCTGTTCATGATTTATCGAGCGAACAGGGAGGAAGAGCCAAACTACCGTTTTTTAACCATAAAAAACGCCTACTGATTACTCAGTAGGCGTTTGATTTAAAGCCTAAATTGACTGGTATTTAGTATAGATTAACCTTGAATACCAACAATTAACCAAGGCGCATTGTCAGTCGTTAGATCACGCTCTAAGTGCCAGATATCGGTGATATCTTCTTCAATACCATCCGCAGTATCACGGTAACGACCGCTAAACTGTAGGCTTAATTGAGCCTTGCTACCGTCATGGTCAGCACGAACGATTTCAGCATCAACGTACATTACGTCTGTGTGCTGATCGCCGTCTAGCTTATTACGCTCAACTTTCAGGTCTTCAAATAGGCTTGGAGATACGTATTCTTCAATCGTGTTTAGCTCGTTGTGGTTCCATGCACCTTGCAGTGTACGATAATGCTCACGAGAACCATTGATGAAAGCCGCTTGATCAAAGCCCGGTGGGTAGTTGTGTGGAACATCGCTTTGCGCACCAAAACCAAAGCCGCCAGCAGCGCCTTGAGATTGCGGTTGTGCTTGCTCGAAGTTATGAACATTTGGCTTTTGCTGCGGTTGTTCAAACTTGTTCTGACCCATGCCGCCGAATGCAGGCTGTTGGCCACGTGCATTCTGCTGATTCATGGAACCCTGCTTAGCCCCCAACATTCCGCGTAGGAATTTGAACGCTAGGAAAGCAATCAGACCCATAATCAGAATATCCATGAACTGGATACCTTCAAATGCGCCACCAAAGAATGCAGCTAAAAGACCACCAGCAAGTAAACCACCTAGCAGACCGCCCATAAGGCCTTTCTTGCTAGAGTTAGCTGCTGTGTTCTTACCCGTTTGATCTTGACGGATCGAATTCGTGTTTTGTTGTTTTGGTGCTGGAGCCGTTTTAAAGCTTTTGCCAAATGACTTACCACCACCAAACTTTTTCGCTTCCGCGATTGGCGTCACCGCGACTGTTACCAACAGGATCGCGACTAGTGAGAAAAATCGTTTCATTATTATCCTTTATAGGTTTCTTTATCTTTCGACACCTTAATCATACTCGTTAACAAAGAACAATGAAATATTCACGGTGTTTACACATGTATCATAATATTGCGGCTATTAATTGTTTACTTATTTGGCGAAAGGATTGACGGCACTCTGGGGCAGCATTAAAATATTGAACGATGTTCATTTACTAGATACTACTCATGGCACGAAGAAACGACCGCACTCGAGAACAACTGGTTCAGCTCGCACTAAAGACAGTGACTGACTTCCTAGAAGAGCACTCTTATCACGAGTTAAGTTTACGTAAAATCGCCAATATGATTGGGTATGTACCGAGTACTCTAGTGAATGTGTTTGGTAACTATAACCTGTTGCTTTTACACGTAGTCGCTCAAACACTAGACGAACTAGCCTCAGAATCCGCATCAGCCGTAGAGAAATCAAGCAACCCACAGCAAGCGTTATTCAACCTCGCTTATTGCTACCACGACTACGCGCAGAAAAACCCTCATCGCTGGCAGCTTATCTTCGAACACAACATGAACGGTGAAAACCTTCCTGAGTGGCAATCCAATCGAATCGATAAAATGACCGGTATGCTAGAGCAACTACTCATGGCCATTGCTCCTGAGCACACCGAAAGTGAAGTTGTGAAGGCAAGCCGTGTGTTATGGTCTGGTGTTCACGGAATAACCCTGTTGAGTGTTGATGATAAGTTTTTCGCTTCTGAACCCATTGATGGTAAAGAATTGATTAATAACCTAATCTCAAACTACCTCACCAACTGGTAATCATCGAAGGACAGATAATGAACAATGACAGCCAATCCTCGCTGTTAACCCAAAAAAGGTTCCTACCCTATTTTATTACCCAATTTTTGGGAGCCTTTAATGACAACATCTTCAAAAATGTCCTGCTGCTATTTGTTGCCTTCGCAAGCGTAGATACCTTGCCAATTTCCAGCAATTTGTTCATTAACTTGGCCGCTGGTCTATTTATTCTGCCCTTCTTTCTCTTTTCTGCTTTAGCCGGCGTCTTGGCGGATAAGTACGAAAAATCGTGGTTCATTCGCAAAGTTAAGCTTCTTGAAGTCGTGATCATGTCACTGGGTGCCATTGGTTTTATCTACGAAAGCTACGCAATTCTGCTTCTATTACTGTTTTTAATGGGAACACAAAGTGCCTTCTTTGGCCCTGTAAAATACGCCCTACTTCCTCAGCAGTTAGAATCGAAAGAGCTGGTTTCTGGTAACGCTTTGGTCGAGACAGGCACTTTCTTAGCGATTTTAATCGGCACCTTAGGCGCCGGAATTATTGCCTCTGAAGAAAATTCAAAACTGATTGCCGCCGTCTGCATCGTAACGTTTGCGGTACTCGGCTATTTAGCCAGTTACTTTATTCCTGAAGCACCAAGCAATGCGCCTGACCTAAAAGTGAAGTGGCAACCTATTACTTTGACACGCCAAACGCTCGCGATTGCTAAGAAAGATCGACCTACACTCCAAGCACTGATGGCAATAAGTTGGTTTTGGTTCTTAGGGGCAACTTATCTCACTCAGTTTCCCAACTTCACCAAGGTTTACTTAAACGGTACCGAAAGCGCTGTCGCATTTTTACTAGCACTGTTTTCGGTCGGTATTGCCATTGGTTCATTGGCTTGCGATAAGTTATCCAACCACAGAATTGAGATCGGCATTGTGCCAATGGGCAGCTTAGGCATCTCTATTTTTGGATTTTTAATGGCGGTGTCGATCCCAGACGCACTCCCTGACTTCGATTCATTCAAAAGCTTCGTGTCTTACTCTGAATTATGGCCTCTATTCGCCTATCTACTGCTGCTTGGCATGTCGGGTGGCATATTCATCGTGCCTTTGTACTCTTTGATGCAATTTAGAGCTAAACCCACTGAGCGAGCGCAAGTTATCGCAGGTTTGAACATCTATAACTCACTGTTCATGGTGGGAAGCGCTGTTCTTGGTATCGTCTTCCTGAGTGTTCTACAGCTTTCAATCCCACAATTGTTTGCCCTACTCGCGGTGTTCAATACTTTAGTCATGTTTGCCCTGTTTTATCAGGTGCCGATCTATGCTTTCCGTTTCTTCACTTGGGTTGTGACTCACACCATGTACCGTGTGAAGCATAAGAACCTTCACAACCTGCCAGAAAAAGGTGGTGCGCTAATCGTCTGTAACCATGTGAGTTATATGGATGCATTACTACTAAGCGCCGTTTGTCCTCGTTTGATCCGCTTTGTGATGGAAGAGGATTACGCCAAGCTCCCACCATTACGACGTTTCTTGAAACGAGCCGGGGTTATTCCAATCTCCGCAACGAATCGCAGTTCGATTCGAAATGCTTTCAAAGAAGTAGAACGTGCGCTGCATGAAGGCCACATTGTATGTATTTTCCCAGAAGGAAAGCTGACCTCTGATGGCGAAGTTGCTGAATTCATGCGTGGAATGGAACTGATCATCCGACGTTCACCGGTACCCGTTATCCCAATGGCACTCAAAGGGTTATGGGGAAGCTACTTTAGCCGTTTCAAAGGCAGTGCATGTAAAGGTTTGCCCAATCGATTCTGGACAAAAATCGAGATCGAAGCCGGGAGACCAATTTTACCTAAAGATACTTCTTGTGAAACATTGCGCCAGTCAGTTGCAAAGCTTCGTGGGCCATTGCGCTAAGCAGAGCCACACCAAGCAACTCTGTAGCTAAACATTTGCGCATAAGAACAAACGTTCAGTTTTACTTAACGTTTGTTCAATTCATTTAGACTTACTTACCATTGCGTTAAGCGTATAGTCTTCCACTACGCTGCCAATACTAGACGCGACGAATTAAATATAATGAATCTAAAAAAGTCTGTTCCATTTTATCTTGCTGCTCTGTTCTGCTTAACCCCATGGGTGAGTTCACCGACGGCACTCGTGATCGGTTTCCTTCTTGCGAGCTTAGGTTTAGTCCCTGAGCATCTAGAAGTAGGCAAACTCACCAAGAAGCTACTGGCCTACTCGATTGTCGGCTTAGGCTTTGGCATCCAGTTTGAGAAAGCATTAGCGGTAACAGGCGATGGTATTGGCCTCATTGTAACGACGATTATTGGTACCTTGGTCATTGGTTGGTTCTTGGCAAAACGCATGGGATTAGATCGCACCACGGGTTACCTTATCTCTTCTGGTACCGCAATTTGTGGTGGTAGCGCTATTGCCGCCGTAGCTCCGGCCATCAAAGCTGATGATGAACAGATTGGTTTAGCGTTAGCTACAGTGTTCGTGTTGAACTCCGTTGCCCTTTTCTTGTTCCCAATGATTGGCCATGCACTAGAGTTAAGCCAACAAACTTTCGGAACATGGGCTGCCATCGCGATTCACGATACCTCTTCTGTAGTAGGCGCAGCATCAGCATATGGCGAAGAAGCACTGACTACAGCAACCACATTGAAGCTCGCTCGCGCACTCTGGATCATCCCAATCGCGTTAGTCAGTGCGATGATCTTCAAGAACGATCAAAAGAAGATTACGATTCCTTACTTCATTTTCTTCTACTGCGCTGCTATTGCTGTTAGTGACTTATTGCCACAATTTGAGATGGTCTATCAAGGTATCTTTGATGTGTCTAAGCGTGCATTGGTGGTGTGTCTATTCTTGATTGGTTGCGGTATTTCAGTAGAGAAGCTTAAAGCTGCTGGGCCGAAGCCATTGATGTTTGGTATTACAATGTGGACGATGATTTCGACAGGCTCATTAGCGTGGTTAACTCTCGCATAATACGTCTAATTACACCTAATACGTAAAGAAGCGCTGTAGATTGGTTAACTTGTTAAGCAGACAAACAGATTAGCGAATGACAAAACAAAAAGGCAAAGCTCAAATGGGCTTTGCCTTTATCGTTTGTGGTAAAGATATTCTTTATTGCAACAATCACAAATCAAACAGGGGCTTATCACTCTTCTTGCTCTCTCTTTTCATTAAAACAAGTACCACAACCAACACAAATGCGGTGAGTTCAGCCAACGATCGCGTCAGCCCAGACGAAGTCACTGCTTGGCCTATCTGCAGTAAAACCGCAATGATGAGGGCAATTTTCATAATAAGACCTTATTCTATAATCCGTTATTTATAGGGCTTATTATGATGGATGGTTATAAAGATAATAAATTCTGTTTTGAACTATCTAATTGCTAAATTAACTAACCTACCCCAATTGCCCCTCTAGCCACTTAATAAAGGTTCTTACCTTAGGCCGTTTTTCAGTGCCTAACGGACAGATCAAGTCGTACCCTTTATCAGTATCCATACTTGGATAAGGCGTGATGAGCTCACCAGTCTCAATGTACGGCTTAACAAAATGATAGCGCCCCATCGCCACACCGATATTATGCAGAGCACTCTGCACACCCATATCGCGATGACTCACACAATAAAACTGCTCAAACAGATTTACATCGAGTTGATTGTGCTTAATCCAACGCTGCCACACATCAGAGCCTAGCGCATGAATGAAATTAATCCGGTGTAACGACTCTAAACCATCATCAAAGATGTCGTGTTCAGCGGCATAACTCGGCGTACATACCGGAATATACTTTTCACCAAACAGACGCTGTCGATGCATATCTTTTAGATCTTCAGCACCATAGTAAATGGCGACATCGAGATGATTTTGATGAAAGTCTTGCTCTTCTTGAGAGAAAATATTGAGGTTGAACTTTGGGTATCGCTGTTTGAAATCAGCTAGCCTTGGTAGCAACCAACTGTTAGCAAAGGCAGGACTGGTACCAATATTGATCTGACCGTACAAGTCGGTGTTGGTAATGTCTTCGATCTCGCCAAAAATAGAGCTCAACGACTTCGATAACGTGCGTTGAAAGCGTTGCCCTTCTTCGGTCAATTCCAGTTTGCGAGTGCCTCGCACAAACAAGTTAAATCCGAGTTCACCTTCTAATACTTTGATTCGATGGCTTACCGCTCCCTGAGTCAGATGCAACTTTTTCGCGGCTAACGTGAAGCTCATTTTCTCGGCGGCAACATTGAATGTATGAAGGTTTCTCAGTAAAGATTGATGATTAGCCATACGAACTCATGCATTAAAAATTTTAATTCATAGTACTACCCGTTTCGTTTGTTTGCATTAAGAAATAAGTTTCTAATAGCCGCAGTTACTTAAAATCCTGCCTCGATCAATATTTAACTCCATACGTTGACGAGCAGAAACATTAAAAAAATTAATTACAAACTTAGGGGCACGTATGAATATACTCGGGTATATGCAAAAAGTAGGTAAGGCATTGATGGTTCCCGTAGCCACACTGCCAGCTGCAGCAATCCTTATGGGGATCGGCTACTGGTTGGATCCTGTTGGTTGGGGTTCTGAAAGTATCTTAGCCGCATTCTTGATCAAGTCAGGTGGTGCGATCATCGACAACATGGCGGTTCTGTTCGCGGTGGGTGTCGCATTTGGTTTAAGCCGTGATAAGAATGGTTCTGCGGCACTGTCTGGTTTTGTGATGTTCCTAGTCGTCACCACGCTACTTGCTCCGGGCTCAGTTGCTCAATTAATGGATGTTGAGTTAAGTGAAGTACCAGCGGCATTCGGAAAAATCAGTAACCAATTCGTGGGTATCATTGTCGGTATCATCTCTGCTGAGATCTATAACCGCTACTCAACGGTTGAGCTTCCTCAAGCTTTAGCTTTCTTCAGCGGTAAGCGTTTGGTTCCTATCCTTACCTCAATCGCAGGTATGGCGCTCTCTTTTGCTCTGCTATACATCTGGCCAGCTGTGTACGATGCTCTGATCGTATTGGGTATTAAGCTAGAAAGTATGGGCGCTGTGGGTGCAGGTCTGTTTGGCTTCTTCAACCGTTTGTTCCTATCAATAGGCATGCACCACGCACTCTACCCTGTGTTCTGGTTCGATGTTGTGGGTATTAACGACATTCCAAACTTCCTAGGCGGCGCACAATCTATCGCTAACGGTACGGGCATTCCGGGTAAAACAGGCATGTACCAAGCAGGCTTCTTCCCTATCATGATGTTTGGTTTACCTGCAGCTGCCTTAGCGATGTACCACTGCGCTGACGCGAAAAACAAGAATCAAGTATTCGCAATCATGCTTGCCGCAGCAATGGCTTCGTTCTTCACAGGCATTACTGAGCCTCTAGAGTTCAGCTTTATGTTTCTAGCACCTGTATTGTTCCTAGTGCACGCTGTGTTAACAGGCCTGTCGCTTTACATTGCAGCAAGCATGGAATGGATGGCAGGCTTCGGCTTCTCTGCAGGCTTTGTTGACTTAGTGCTATCAAGCCAAAACCCGTTAGCGACTAACTGGTACATGTTATTAGTTCAAGGTGTAGTGTTCTTTGCGCTTTACTACGGTATTTTCCGTTTCGCTATCATCAAGTTCAATCTACGTACTCCGGGTCGTGGTGAAGAGATGGAAGCAGAAGGCGAGACAGAATCTCCAGAAGCGTTAGTTAGCCTAACCAACAACTACATCGAAGCTATTGGTGGTGCAGACAACATTCTAGAAGTGGACAACTGTATTACTCGCTTACGCTTAACAGTAAAAGACTCGTCAGCAGCAGACAGTGACACACTGAAAAAACTAGGTGCTGCAGGCGTCGTGCCTATTGGAAAAGGTGGCCTACAAGTCATTATCGGTTTAGGTAAGGTAGATAAGGTTGCTGAACAAATGAAGAAGGCACTCGCTTAAGCTAAACAGCCAGATGCAAAGATAAAAGCCTTAATGACCAGATAGAATATTAAGAATTTGTGATGGTTTCACCAACATCACAACCCCCTGAAGCGCAATTACGACTAGTCACCGTGTATTGCGCTTCATTTTATTGTTCTCAGCTCTATTTAGAACGAATCTGCTGTAGCCATTGTGCCAACCCTGCGCGTGAAACCTTAATACCTAGCTGTTCTTGATGAGGCATTCGATAGTACTCGACAGGAAATTTGAACCGTTCAAGACGGCCATTTAATTGCTCAGCAAACCATTCTTTGGTTGGTAAATCCGTACAATCCACAATAGCGACAGGTCGAAACCCGAACTCATCATCTTCAATTGGAACGATAAACGCCTGATTGATTAAAGATAACTGATTCAGTGCTCGTTCAATTTCCTCACAGTGAATATTCTCACCGCCAGAAATAAACTGATTATCAGCACGACCAATGATCGACACTTGTTCGCCATCCCATTCGCCGAGGTCTTTACTGTCGAACCAACCGTTCTCATCCACCAACGGCGTAACCTCACCCTGATAGTAGTAACCAGAAGCAAGCGTATTGCCGCCAATAAAGATACGTTGATCTTCAATTTTTAACTGGCGTTGGTCGAGAACAAAACCTGCAGTATTACTAGAATCGACTGGCTTCGCGGTCACTGTTGAAGCCGCTTCTGTCATACCGTATCCAAGCCAAGTTTCAATGCCCATTTGTTGAGCTTCAAGCCCTAGCGCTTCTGGGATGTGGCTACCGCCTAAAAGCACATGAGTTAACGTAAGTGCTTGCTTACTCTGCAATAATCTATGTAGTTGAGTAGCCACTAAAGAGGCATGACTGCAACCTTCGATGTCTGACTCAAGCTTACCTGACCCTATTTTGATGCAGCCACCAGCAGCCAACCAACGATGGACAATCGCCAATCCTGACACATGGTACATCGGCAAGCTAAGCAACCAAGTGTCAGCTTGTTCAAAGTTGAAAACGTCTAATAACCCCTGAGCTGAACATAAGTGTTGCTGCAACGTGTGAGCCACCGCTTTCGGGTTTCCGGTAGAGCCAGAAGTGAATGCGATGCTCGCAAGGTTTTGAGGATTAAAGTTAGGATTTTTCGATGTTGTTGGTTTGTCATCACCATCGACCTTAACTTCGTTCAAGCAAGGTAACGTCACCAATACAGTCTTGAGGTCAACAGCATCAGAATGATCTAACCCACAGCTATCTAATAGCCAAAGGTAACGTCTGTCTAGCTGACCATAGAGGGATTCAAGCTTCTGCGTTAAACGAGCTTTCGGCTGAGGCATGGTAAACGCGCAAACCACACCCAAATTGAGTGCGGCAAGATAAGCCGGAATCACTTCAGCTTGGTTCTTACCGACAATCGTCAGTACATCACCTGCAGATAGGCCTTGATGAGATAGCTGTTGTTGGTACTCACTCACCAGCACAAACACTTGCTGCCAAGTGTAAGCGCGGTTAGGAGTCACTAACGCTGTTTGATGTGGGTTCTGCTGCGCCCACTGTACCCAGAGCGGGTGATGATTAGATTGTGGGCGCATCATAAGATAACCAAGTAATAGATTGAGAACGGTCTAAGCCAATCGAACGAGCAGCCTAAGAAGACCAAATCAATTGCTGTTGTTCAAGCGTTGAAACTGGAAGCTGACAACCCGGCCATGATACTTCTAGCTGTTGCTGATACAAGCCAATCGTATCAAGCCCTGGAACTTCATTAGGTAAGTACTGTTGTGCCAATCGAGCAATCTGAGTTAAGCCAAGGCTAGACTCTATGCTTGAGCTTAGTACAGGTTTAATACCAAGTTGTTGCGCGCGTTCAATGATAGCAACACAACGCTCTACTGAACCAATCAAGGTTGGTTTAATCACTACCGCTTTAACACCCGTAAGATCGCTGAGATTAAACTCAGGGCTTCTTACCGCTTCTTGTAGTGTCTCATCCCACGCAATCGCCACACCGTGGTCGATGGCAAAGGCCAAGCTGTCTTCTGGCTTCTGACAAGGCTCTTCAATAAAGCTAATGCGCTGACGCAGTGACGGCGAAATGTATTTAATGAACTGCTTCGCTTTCTCTGGTTTCCACGCGCGGTTGGCATCAAGCCTTAGGGTCAAATCAGGGATCGACTCAAGGAATAAGCTCACCAGCATGCCATCACGAATCGCTTCGTAGAGACCAACTTTTACTTTGGCAACCTTCTCGCCTTTCATCTCATTCAGCACAGGGATCAATTCATCTGGATCGCCTGTACATAACGGTGCTGCTTGGTAGTTACCTTCAGCATTGAGTTCGCCTCGTAATTCCATCATCGCCATCGAAAAACCGAAGGCAACAGAAGGATATAACTCATCAAAAGGCGTTTGAGGGTTATTGTGGCTCCAAAGCTCTAATTCGTGTTGCAGCTGAATGCCAGCTTGTTCGGCATCTTCTTGGCTAAAACCCGGCAAAGGCGCAACTTCGCCAAAACCAGTTTTACCATCACACTCAAGTTGGATGATATAGCCAACGCGTTCGTTCAACTTATTGTCACGAAGAATCACACCACTATCCATAGGTAATTGATAACGGTAGAGTTTAGCGTGACGTTGAGAATTCACTGAGTTCATAAAGTTTCCTAAAAAACGGGGAACATCAAAACAAAACGAGCCGCTATTAGCGACTCATTTTAAAGAAGAGAAAGACTATGGGTTACGCGGAAATTTGTCGAAATCAGGTCGACGCTTCTCGTTAAATGCGTTTCGGCCTTCTTGACCTTCTTCTGTCATGTAGAACATCATGGTTGCGTTACCCGCCAACTCTTGTAGACCGGCTTGACCATCACAGTCTGCGTTCAGTGCGGCTTTCAAGCAACGCAGTGCCATCGGGCTGTGTTGAAGAACTTCACGACACCAACGAACCGTTTCTTTTTCTAGGTCGGCAACAGGCACGACTGTGTTTACTAGACCCATGTCCAATGCTTCTTGAGCATCGTAGAAACGGCACAAGAACCAGATTTCACGCGCTTTCTTTTGACCAACGATACGAGCCATGTAAGAAGCACCCCAACCGCCATCGAATGAACCTACTTTAGGACCCGTCTGACCGAACTGTGCGTTTTCAGCTGCAATGGTCAGGTCTGCCATCATGTGAAGAACATGACCGCCACCGACTGCCCAGCCCGATACCGCTGCGATTACTGGTTTTGGACAAGTACGAATTTGACGTTGGAAATCAAGTACGTTCAGGTGGTGTGTACCTGAATCATCTTGATAGCCGCCGTAGTCACCACGGATACTTTGGTCACCACCAGAACAGAACGCCTTCTCACCAAGACCCGTCAAAATGATTACGCCAACCTTCTCGTCATAACGAGCATCAGCCAGTGCATTGATCATCTCTTTTACGGTTTGTGGACGGAACGCATTGTGGACTTGAGGACGAGCAATCGTGATTTTCGCAATACCGTCGTCAGACTTATGGTACTGAATATCTTCAAATTGACTGCTTTCATCGCGCCAGTTAACTGCTGCGTAAAGTTCTTCTTCTGTGATGCCTACTGTTTTAGCCATGGTGATTCCCATTGTTCTATTAGAGACCACGACTAACGAGTAGTCGTGACGGTGTTGCTCTGCTTTTGATAGTGCTTGATACGAGAGAACCGCTCAGTCAGTTTAACGACGACTGGCGATACATTGGATGATCAGGTTGGAAAACAACTCTGGTTGCTCAAAATGAACATTATGACCAGCGTAATCAACCTGACTATATTCAAAGCCACTATTCTCAGCTAGCTCCATGAATTTACGATCTTTTTCACCACACACATAATGCAATTGATGCTCATGAGATTTCAATGTGGCACGTAAATCCGGTTGCTTCGCTAACGAAGTAGATAACAACATATTTGCTACGGATACTCCAAGGTTACCACTACGCTTTATGACCAAAGTTTGTCTTTGCTCATGATTTAGTGAAGAAAAGACGCTTTGTTGATACCAATCGTCTAAAACATCTTCAATCGACTGCTGCGCAAAGCGGACAGCCCATTGCGTATCATGTACTAACCTTTGTGCTCGTTCTTCATCACGCTCCAGACCAAAGTTGCCACCTTCAATAATGACCTTCTCAAGATTGAGCGTTTCGAAGCAAGGGCTTGTCACCCCATACATGGCAAGCCTACCACCCATAGAGTAGCCAATCACCACGATAGGGTAATCCGCAGGAAGATCGTTGAGAGCAAGTTGAGAAGTGATGCACTGAACGATTTTCTTGCAGCAATGATCAAAGCCTACCGGGTCGATAAAGCGACTTTGTCCGTGCCCGGGCAAATCTATGCAAAGACGAGGAAAGTCCTCTAGATATGGATGACATGCGCTCCAATCATCCCCGCTTCCGAGTAAACCATGTAGAAAAACAAGCAAAGGTTTGTCAGAAGATTCTTGTACAGCTGGGTAATAATTGGAGTAAAGCATGTAAAGTCCTTAGGCTAATGCCTCGGTGAGCATTGAACTGAATTGTTTCAGCAAAGTAGACGCTTGTTCGGGAGGCGTCTTAACTTCAACGAGCAAGGTACCCTGACCCTGTTCGAAATGTTGTTCGACAATCGTTTGATAGCAATTCAAAGTTTCTGGCGCCGCATAACCAAGCTGGAATTGCGCAGCGGCATGTTCAAAACCGAAACCATGGGGCATTTGATATAGAGATTGTTTTTGTTGCTCAGGAACAGGCAACAAGTCAAAGATCGCACCGCCATCATTGTTGGTCACAACAATCACCATCGGCGTTACATTGTGAGTAAGCAGAGCCAGTGAATTGAGGTCGTAAAGCAAAGAGGTATCGCCAATCAACATTATCAAGGGGTTCTGGTTGGCTTTCACCACGCCCGCAGCCGTTGCTACCAAGCCATCAATGCCCGATGCGCCACGATTACTGTAAACTTGATTTGCAGATATTGATGACAGCATATCCACCAGCCTTACCATCAAGCTGTTTCCCACAAACAACTCTCTGTCTTTAAGTCTAGTCGACAAGTCAACTGCAACGCTCAACTCGGTCAGTTGGTCATTATTGGATATTTGCGCCAATGCCAATTGTTGAACCGTATTCGCGATTTCGACCAAAGGTGCTGCCCAACCTGCATGTTGACCTAACAAGGTGGGTAAGTGCTGTTCTGACACCCACGACTCGATATCAGCAACGATATGGGTTTGAGGCAGATGATCTTGGTTGATTCGGTGCGTATCTGGCGACACAACAATGTATTGTGATGAGCAGAATGATGAAGCTTGCGACTTTATCCAATGATTAAGGCGCTTAGAAACAATACGCTCACCGAACTGAAGGATGAAATCACATTGGTTGAGTTGCGCTTTGGCTACGTCACTCTGCATCCACAAATCATAATGTTTCCAATCACTGCTGACACCTGATTGAGGATCGCAAAAAACTGGCCAGCCTAATGCAGTAGCAAACTGCTGAGCTTTTGTCGCTTGTTCAATATCGAGCGAACCGAGAATAACCACACCCTTACGTCCAAGATACTCACCTAGAGCAATCGGTTGTGTATTCACTTGATTAGGTAAAAACGTTTGGCTGTAACAACCTGTTCCCGACTTCCACCCAGTGATACTGGATGTGTATTCCGCATACATTTCCGCGCTATTCGCAGAATATAGAGGCTCTGGGAACGGACAGTTGATATGAATCGCACCGCCAACATTGCGTTGTTTCGCTAGCGCGTTATCAACGGATGTCAGAAGCCAATTCAATGAAATCTGTGTGGTTGGACTTGGTAGATTTAAAGCACTTTCAACATGGGAAGAAAAGATACCTTGCTGCTGAATCGCTTGATTAGCGCCACAGTCGACTAAATCGATTGGTCGATCAGAGGTCAGCAAAATCAGCTTCTCTCGTGTCAGCCCAGATTCAGCCGTCGCAGGAAGAAGGTTTGCAACAGCAGTACCAGAGGTGACAATCACGGCAACTGGCTTATCGCTGGCTTTCGCTAAACCTAACGCAAGAAAACCAAGCCCACGCTCATCAAAGTGCGTGTGCAGCGTCAGTTTTGGATTGGCTTCGGCTTCGAGTGTTAACGGCGTTGAGCGCGAGCCTGGCGCGACACAAACATGTTCAACACCACTCCGGGCTAGCTCTTCAAGTAACGTGTGACACCAAACTCTATTTAATACGGCTTGGTCATGGTTCATGAGGCCACACCCAGAGGTGGGTGATCTGAAATTAGGCTGAGCAGAGTCGACATTTTCTTATTCAACTCTTGCCACTCATGTTCAGCAACAGATCCCGGCACGATCCCGGCACCCGCAAACAGTTGTACTTGATCGTTTACAATCAAGGCACTTCGAATTGCGACACAGAATTCAGCGCGTTGATGACTAATATAACCAACAGAGCCTGCATACCAGCCTCTCGCAAACGGTTCATGTTCAAGTATGAAATCCATCGCTTCTTTACGAGGCAGTCCCGCAACGGCAGCTGTTGGCTGTAATGAAGCCAGTAGCTGGACACCATTCACACCAGTATTGAGTTGAGCATGAATATTACGCTTAAGATGTTGTACCTTACGCAAACGCACAAGTCGCGCCTCTTTTTCAACGTGTACCGTTTGAGAGTGAGGAGTGAGACGTTCAATGATATCGTCAACCACATATTGGTTTTCATTGAGGTTTTTACTGTCTTGAGAAAGCCAGTTGGCTAACTCCATATCTTCTGTCGCGTTTTCTCCGCGACCAATGGTTCCCGCCAGAGCTTCAGTATCAAGCTCTGTACCATATCGACTGTACAAACGCTCTGGCGTTGAGCCAATAAAGCTGTGTTTGGAATCCAATACCAACATAAAGTGAAAGCTGTGATGGTTTTGCAGATAGCTGGCCTTGAGTAACTGAGCCGCGCAGATTGGCGCATCCAATTGCAATGTGGTTCTACGAGCTAATACGACTTTCTTATATTCTTCATCGCTGATGCCCTGCAGCACTTTATCGACCAGATTGCCCCACTGTTCTCGTTCTGGAACGTGGTTAATCTGTTCAATGTGCGCCGACAAGGGTGCCAATATCGCCGCTTCTACAGAAAGCTTATTCAAAGCATTAATGGAAGCAACGCGATCAGGAGACAAATTAACCGCCAGCGACCAAGTGTCGTCAAAGCGAATTAATTCAACCTGAGGAAGAAAGAAAAATGATTCCATGCAACGGCGGTTCTTTGCGGTATGTCCGTCAAATGAACGTCCACCCCAAATTCGTTGGTCTTCACCAAGAATGGCATACGCGGGAGCTGGATCGGAGAAAGTATGCAGTTGACCGAGCGCGACCACTTCTTCACGAGTGTCGCGTGACTGCCAGTAGAACTTTGGAAAGAGCGGTTGAGCATGAAGCCATTCTATAAATGCAAACGATGGTTTTTGCGTTAGAACTTCAACACAACGAACTTCACTTGCTTGGGCATTTTGTACTCGCTCAATCAAAGCGGAGATAGTTTGCTGGAAATGTGACAAATCGACCTCGTTCACATCTAAATTATTATTATATTAGTTTGATACTTTATGGGCAGTACCCACTTAGATCAAGAATGTACTATATCTTTTGAACATTCCTGTGATTCTAAGCGATCCAACCTCTTTATTCATCTTAGCCAATAACAAAGAAAGCGATTAATTAAAATTTAAAAAAGAGTGACAACAAAAAGACCAAACGTGACACTGAAATGCGACATTCATCAGATTTTTATTCTATCAAACCCCGTTTTGCGGTACTTTAATAAAGTATTTAAATTAATTTCAGGAAATCGGCAATGCAAAATATCGGGATGTCGTCAAAACTCAACAGCGTATGCTACGAAATCAGGGGACCTGTACTCAAACATGCTAAGCGCATGGAAGAAGAAGGGCATAAAATACTGAAGCTTAATATCGGTAACCCCGCCCCATTTGGTTTTGACGCCCCTGATGAAATCCTTGTTGATGTAATCCGTAACCTACCGACATCTCAAGGTTACTGCGACTCAAAAGGCATCTATTCAGCCCGCAAAGCGGTTGTTCAGCACTACCAGAAAAAAGGCCTACGTAACATTGATGTAGAAGACGTTTACATTGGTAACGGCGCATCAGAGCTTATCGTTATGTCTATGCAGGCGCTACTGGATAATGGTGATGAAATCTTAGTTCCCGCTCCGGACTACCCACTATGGACAGCGTCTGTTGCGCTTTCTGGTGGCACACCGGTTCACTACATGTGTGATGAAGATGCTGATTGGTATCCAGATCTAGACGACATGCGTGCGAAGATCTCACCAAAGACTCGCGGCATCGTTCTTATCAACCCGAACAACCCAACAGGCGCGGTATACAGCCGCGATTTCCTATTACAAGTTGTTGAGATTGCGCGTGAGCACGGTTTGATCATCTTCGCTGATGAAATCTACGATAAAGTACTTTACGACGGTGCAGTCCACACGTCAGTCGCAACGCTGGCTGAAGACGTACTCATGGTGACATTCAACGGTCTGTCTAAGGCTTACCGTGTATGTGGTTTCCGTGGTGGCTGGATGTTCTTAACGGGTCCGAAACACATTGCGAAAGGCTATGTCGAAGGGCTAGAAATGCTCGCCTCGATGCGTTTGTGTGCCAACGTACCAATGCAGCACGCCATCCAAACGGCACTGGGTGGTTATCAGAGTATCAACGAACTGATTCTTCCTGGTGGTCGACTGCTTGAGCAACGTGACCGTGCATGGGAACTGATCAACAAGATCCCTGGCGTTTCTTGTGTGAAACCAAAAGGCGCTATGTACCTGTTCCCTAAGATCGACACCAACATGTACAACATCAAAGACGATCAGAAATTCGTACTCGACTTCCTTAAGCAAGAGAAGGTGTTATTGGTTCAAGGTACTGGCTTCAACTGGCCGAAACCGGATCACTTCCGCATCGTGACTCTGCCGCACATCGAAGATCTAGAAATCGCGATTGGTCGCCTAGAGCGCTTCTTACAGACTTACAGCCAAGATGAGCTCACAGTCGATTAATTAACGCAAAAAGTTATGACTACAATTTGCTGTTTTAAAAGACTTTAACTTGTAATCAATCACTTCTATGCTTAAAAGGCTCCTGTTTGGGAGCCTTTTTTGTATCCGCTGTCTCGTATCCCTGTGCAAACACAAGATACGAGTGGAGCACAGTTTAGAAAGGACTCTTATGAAACAAAGCCATTTCTTTGCCCATCTTGCCCGTATGAAGCTGATTCAACGCTGGCCCCTGATGCGTTCAATTTCAAGCGAGAATATTTCAGAACATAGCCTACAGGTGGCTTTCGTCGCACATGCCTTGGCATTAATTAAAAATAAGAAGTTTGATGGTCAGCTCAACCCCGAGCACATTGCGCTGCTTGGCATGTACCACGATACCAGCGAGGTACTGACTGGTGATTTACCAACGCCGGTTAAATACTACAACCCAGACATAGCCCAAGAGTACAAGAAGATAGAAGCCGCAGCAGAACAAAGACTGCTTTCAATGCTACCGGAAGAATTCCAAGACGATTTCGCGCCCTTCTTAATATCCAGAACAGCAAACAAAGAAGAACAAAGCATCGTCAAGCAAGCCGACACTATCTGTGCTTACCTCAAATGCTTGGAAGAACTCAGCGCGGGAAACCACGAATACGAACAGGCCAAACGCAGGCTTGAAGAGACGCTATCACAACGCAAAAGCCCGGAGATGGATTACTTTTTGACGACATTTGCACCCAGTTTTGAATTATCACTAGACGAAATCAGCTAGCTAGGTATAAGTTGAGTGTAATTATCTAAATAAAATCAATTTGATAGGTGCTATTTTGACTTCTCCAATCGAACCACCATTTGTACTCGAGCAAGAATGGCAAGATCGAAACAACGATGAGCATAAGATCAGAAGAGACGATCACCGTAGCCCATATCAACGCGATCGTGCTCGCGTGCTTCACTCAGCTGCATTCCGTCGTTTACAGGCCAAGACACAAGTGCATGGCACCACGGTGAATGATTTTCACCGTACCCGCTTAACCCACTCACTAGAAGCTGCTCAGCTTGGTACGGGGATTGTCGCTCAGCTAAAGAAAAAACAGCCTGAGTTTCGTGATTTGTTGCCTTCAGACAGTTTGATCGATTCATTGTGTCTGGCTCACGACATCGGTCATCCACCTTATGGGCACGGTGGTGAAGTCGCGCTGAACTATATGATGCGCGATCATGGTGGCTTTGAAGGCAATGCCCAAACCTTCCGAATCGTGACTCAATTAGAACCCTACACTGAACATCACGGGATGAACCTATCTCGACGCACTTTGTTAGGTCTGATTAAGTACCCTTCTCTGCTCAGCCAAGTCCAAGCGAGATTACAGTCTGAACCTGTAAAGCATCAACGTCAGTTAAGAGCAAAAGATTGGATGCCAGCAAAAGGCATCTACGATCATGATGAAGAACTGTTTAACTGGGTACTGGAGCCGCTTTCAAGCAACGACCAACAGCTTCTAAAACAGAAAAGAAAATCACACACCGAACCACTTGAGCACAACAAAACCAAATACAAATCTCTCGATTGTTCGATCATGGAATTGGCCGATGATATCGCTTATGGCGTGCATGATTTGGAAGATGCGATTGTGCTTGGCTCGGTAACCAAAGCACAATGGGTTGAATCGGCTTATCCTCAATTGAAAGAGATGGCAGATCCTTGGATCTGTGAGCATCTAGATTCGATTACTGAAATGCTTTTTTCAGGAGAGCAATATCGTAGAAAAGATGCGATAGGTGGGATAGTTAACGCACTACTCACCAGTATTTCTATCAAGCCCGTTGATACAGAATTTGAGAACGTGCTGCTGGCTTATAACGCTTTTCTTGAGCCGAGCATGGATGCGACGTTGGATAGGCTTAAGCGCTTTGTCAGTGAATTTGTGATTCAAGTGCCACAGGTTCAAGTGATTGAATATAAGGGTCAGCAGATCATCATGGACATGTTTGAAGCATTCAGTGCCGATCCTGAACGTTTGTTGCCACTGCCAATCAAGAAGCAATGGCTGCAGCATCAAGATGAATCAAGAAAGATGCGCGTGATAGCGGATTACATTTCATCGATGACCGATGATCTTGCGCAGAAAATGCATCAGCAGCTGTTCTCGGCGCATACCGAGTTTTAGCAGCGGCTCCATTCGACTAAAGCAGCTTAATCTAGGTAGTTTTTCTCAAATACACCGGGCGGCATTTGATTGATTTGAAACTGAATCATTTGGTCGAATGCCGTTAGCAACGGACTGAAATCTCGGTCGCCCTCTAACAAATTCAACAAATTGTATCCGGCTTCTACCGTCGACAAGCTGTTTTCGCTCGGCGCCTTACGAATTCGATAGTTACCTTTGAGATCTTTGGGTAGGTGAACGGTTTGCAACGCGTGTAAGTTACCCGATACCTGCCACATCTTGAATGCCTTCTTCCACGTGCCATCCAATAGAATTACACGCATTTTTTTGCTTGAGTGTATTGCAGATTCAACAGACACAGAGTGCTCACTTGGGTACAAAATTACATGTTGGTAATCTTCATCGGCCAACAACTCGTTCAGTTTTGTATTCTCTGAAAAGTCTTCCCCCACAAGCGTCACGCTGTTTTTCAGAGATAACGAGAGAATACGCGCAGTTCCCATCGGGCGATGCTCTTCTGATGGGTGCTGAAGAATGATAAGCTCAACGTTCGATTCTAGTGGCGTAACCCACTGACAAATACAAGCTTTCAAAGCCTTGCTGCATTGGCGGCAATAACGAGACATGGATTTAATGTGTACCCTGTTTTAATTTTCACTTCACTTTTATGCGAATTATTCCAACTAGAGCCTGTGCAGGCTTGGGTCGTATGGGATAAAAATGCGATCGCCGATGGGCAATGGTGGCGGATCCTAACAGGAAACTTTTCACATACCAACCACTCACACCTTCTGATGAATTTAGCAGGCTTGTGGATCATCAGCTATCTGTTTCAACCGAGTAAAAAACAGCTTGTTCTTGCTCTGCTTGTCATTAGTTTAGTGACTGGGATCGCTCTGCTGCTTTCGAGTATTCAGATCTATGTTGGCCTATCTGGCACTTTGCATGGGTTGTTTGGCTTATTCGCGCTCAGTGAGGCTTTAAACGGTAGGAGATCAAGTTGGCTGTTAGTATTAGGATTAGTCGCTAAAATCGCTTGGGAGCAGCTTGTCGGTCCATCGAGTACAACTGGCGAACTGATTAATGCTCGTGTCGCGATTGAAGCCCACCTAGCCGGTGCACTGGCCGGAGGCTTCATATCTATCGCTTCATTTCTAACAAATAGGAAAACGGATCAAAGTTGAATTCTATCTCGGTTCTTTTCAACTGTGGCTTCACCTATCCCTTTCACACTCACCAAATCATCAGCAGTCGTAAACGCACCGTTTTGATCTCTGTAATCGACGATCTCTTGGGCTTTCTTGTCCCCTACACCAACTAATAGTGCTGATAGCTCCTCCGCCGTCGCGGTATTGATGTTTACCGTAATCTCAATGCCATCGTAAAGCTCAGCTTTAGTTGGGCTATCAGAGAACGCTGGGTAGCTCAGGGCCATCAGAAATGAAAGAAGTAGTGTTGAATATATCGTGCGCATAAACCGTTCCTTTGAACAAAAAACGTAATTTATGCATTTGCCGCACTAGATAACACAATCACCAGATAAAAATAAAGCGGGTCACCAAAGTGACCCGCTTCGTTATACATCTTATTTTCATCAGCTTGTTTGTTGGCTCGCAAATCTCTTTTACAGAGCAACAACCATGCTTTGATTATCAGTAGCAAATCATCAAGTTGACCTTACTACTGAGATAATCAAACGCTTACTGACCTTGACCCACTACGTAGTATTCAACGTCTGCGTTTTTGCGCAGTACGTTTAATACATTAGTAAGGTCTTGCTGATTACCAACTCGTTCCAACTGTGCACCAATTTGAGTACTGTAAGCTGGGTTGATTTCAGCCGTCACTTTAGAGAGCTCAACAACAACGATGTTCCCGTTTTGGTCTTTAGATTGACCGAACACAGCTTGACCTGCTTCTGGTTTCGCTAGAGCGAATACAGACGCCGCTAGTGGCGAATTACGGTCAATCGTTTCAAGTTCAGTGAACTCAAGGTTGTTATCTGCAAGTACTGCTTCGTTACCTTGCTTAAGCTCATTCACTAGAGAAACACCTAGCTCAACTGCTTGTTGCTCAGCTTGTACAGCAGATAATGCGGCCACAACTTGATCTTTCACTTCAGCTAGAGGAAGAACTGTCTCGTCGCGAGTCTCTTCTACACGCACAACAATCACGTGCTCAGGAGACACTTCGATAACTTCAGAGTTCAGACCGTCTTCTTTCACTTCAGGGCTCAAGATAGCTTGCATAACGGCAGGCGTCATCAGAACTTCTGGAGCGTCAACTTGAGAGATGAAATCAGTTGTCGTGATCTTCGCGTTGATAGCTTCAGCAGAATCATCCAAAGAATCTGGGAATTCAAACGCTACTTTTTCTAGCTCAGTTTGCTGTTCGTAGAACTGATCTACAGCACGCTGGTCTAGTAGCTCTTGTTTAATTTCAACGGCTACTTCTGTGTAAGGCTGAGCTTGAGACGCTTTAATTTCGTCTAGCTTGATGATGTGGTAGCCAAAATCAGATTTAACTAGGCCAGTCGTATCGCCAATATTCTCAAGAGCGAAAGCCGCGTCTTCGAATGCTGGGTCCATAACATCGCGTTCAATCCAACCTAAGTCACCGCCAACATCGGCACTACCGAAGTCGTCAGATTTCTCTTCCGCTAGCGTAGCAAAATCAGCGCCTGCATTTAGCTCGTCTAGGATTGACTGAGCTTTCGCTTCGTCATCACCTTGAACTAGGATGTGGCTAACTTTACGTTGCTCTTCAGTTGAGTACTTGTCTAGGTGCTCTTGGTAGTATTTCTGTGCTTCTTCATCGCTTACTTCAAGCTGAGACTTAAGTGCTTCAGCTGAAAGCTCGATGTAAGACACCTTAGCTTGCTCTGGACGAGTGTAAGCTTGAGGGTTCTCAGAGTAGTACTGTTCAATTTGCTCATCAGTTAGTTCAATGTCTTTTGCTAGATCAGCAACAGATAAGGTCACTGTGCGAATGTCACGAGTTTGAGCAATAAGCTTGCTCTGAGTATCGATTTCGCCTTGAAGAACAAACTCACTGCCTTGAAGCGCAGTAACAAGCTGGTTACGCATGAGGTCACGACGCATGTATTCAGCGAAGCTTTCTGCGCTGAAACCAGCACGACGCAGTGCTGCTTGGTAAACTTCTTGATCAAATTGACCAGCAGTTTGGAACTGAGGCATTTCTAGAATCATTGTACGGATTTGAGAATCACTGATTCGTAGGCCTAGTGACTCAGCTTGCTGCTCAAGTAGAACATCATTGATCATGCGATCAAGTACTGATTTACGGAAAGACTCTACGTATGCAGGGTCTGCAAGCATTTGAGCGAAGTAATCGCCAAGTTGAGACTGCATACGATTACGTTCATTTTGGTAAGCTTGTTCGAACTCACCACGAGCAATTTCTGTGTTGCCAACTTTAGCTGCTGCGTTGTTACCGCCACCGGTGATGTAGCTGCCTACACCTGCGAATACGAATGACAGGATAATCAACCCAAGGATAATTTTTACCGCGATGCTATTCACGCCTTCGCGTAATCGATCCATCATAATTTAAGTGCTCTCCGGATATGAAGCATTGGCTTCAAAATAAAAATCTATTCACGCGATATTATCAGAAAAAGAAATGCGCATCAGTAGGATGCGCATAATTTAAATAAGTTCAATGTGCTTTGCACACATACTGTCTAAGAATGAAACATCATTGTTCAAACAGTAAACGCATTTTACTGCCTTCCCCTCTCTAAAATCGAGGTTTCAGCAGTGAAAATTAGTTACATGCGTCTTTAAGTGCTTTACCTGCTTTGAAGCCAGGTACTTTAGCTTCTGCGATTTGGATCTCTTCACCAGTTTTTGGGTTACGACCTGTACGAGCAGCACGAGTACGAACACTGAAAGTACCAAAGCCAACAAGGGCAACTTGGTCACCTGATTGTAGCGTTGTGCCAACTGCTTCGATGAAAGCGTCTAGAGCGCGACCAGCTGAAGCTTTAGAGATGTCTGCGTTTTCTGCGATTGATTCTACTAGTTGTGTTTTATTCACTGTTTTTCCCCTATGTGTCATCTGTGACTACTTCTTGATGACTGTACGTTCCATTTTGGTTTTAATTTAGCCGCAAGCCTTATTGCAAAAGGGCTGCCGCTTTAGTCAAATAACTTAGCGTCCAAAAAAAACGCTGACAAGCCTTTTCGGGTCTATCAGCGTAATTCTTTACTTATTTTTGCTATGCATCACTATTTTTTCACGTCAAACTCGACCCCTGACGGATCTCGTTCTAACGCGACTTTAAGTACATCATCAATCCATTGGACCGGAATCACCTTTAAGTCAGCGATTACATTGTCTGGAATCTCTTCCAAATCACGCTCATTGTCTTTAGGAATCAAGACAGTTTTGATGCCGCCACGGTGTGCTGCAAGCAGTTTTTCTTTCAAGCCACCGATAGGTAAAACTTCACCACGAAGGGTAATTTCACCTGTCATACCGACTTCAGCTTTCACAGGATTACCTGTTAGGCTGGATACCAATGCAGTACACATTGCGATACCCGCACTTGGGCCATCTTTTGGTGTTGCACCTTCCGGTACGTGAACGTGAATATCACGTTTCTCGTAGAAATCGGTGTTAATACCCAGATTTTCCGCACGAGAACGAACCACGGTCATGGCAGCTTGAATCGACTCTTTCATCACATCGCCAAGAGAACCGGTTTGCGTTAGCTTACCTTTACCTGGCATGGATTCAGTTTCGATAGTCAGCAAGTCGCCACCAACTTGAGTCCACGCTAAACCAGTCACTTGACCGATACGGTTACTCTCATCAGCTTTACCAAAGTCATGACGTTGAACGCCTAAGTACTCTTTCAGGTTATCAATGTTAACCGTTACAGACTTAAGGCTGCTGTCTAGCAAGATGTTCTTAACTGCTTTACGACAGATCTTAGAGATTTCACGTTCTAGGTTACGCACACCCGCTTCACGCGTGTAATAACGAATAATGCCGACGATAGCTGAATCTTCGATATTAATCTCGTGAAGCTTAAGACCATTACGTTGAACCTGTTTGTCCAGTAAGTGACTTTTAGCGATGTTTAGCTTTTCATCTTCTGTGTAACCCGACAGACGAATCACTTCCATACGGTCCAGTAACGGGCCAGGAATGTCCATTGAGTTAGATGTTGCAACAAACATGACATCTGACAGATCGTAATCTACTTCTAGGTAGTGATCGTTGAATGCAACGTTCTGCTCAGGGTCTAATACTTCTAGAAGCGCTGAAGATGGGTCACCACGCATATCAGAAGACATCTTATCGATTTCATCTAATAGGAACAGTGGGTTCTTAACACCAACTTTAGACATCTTCTGGATTAATTTACCCGGAAGTGAACCGATGTATGTACGACGGTGACCACGAATCTCAGCTTCATCACGAACGCCGCCTAGCGCCATACGTGTGTACTTACGACCCGTTGCCGCGGCAATCGAACGACCTAGCGAAGTTTTACCAACACCAGGAGGACCAACAAGACAAAGGATTGGGCCTTTTAGTTTGTTGATACGGTTTTGTACTGCCAAGTATTCGAGAATACGTTCTTTAACACGCTCTAAGCCGTAGTGATCTTCGTTTAAGATCTCTTCCGCTTTCGCTAAATTCTTTTTAACTTTTGAACGCTTAGCCCAAGGAACGCCTACCATCCAATCAATGTAACTACGTACTACTGTTGCTTCAGCAGACATTGGCGACATCATTTTCAGTTTTTGCAGTTCTTGCTCAGTTTTTTCACGAGCTTCTTGAGGCATCTTAGAATCTTCGATCTTCTTCTTCAGAGTCTCGAATTCATCAGGCGCGTCGTCCATCTCGCCCAGTTCTTTCTGAATCGCTTTCATTTGCTCATTCAGATAGTACTCACGCTGAGACTTTTCCATCTGTTTCTTAACGCGGCCACGGATGCGTTTTTCAACTTGCAGGATATCAATTTCTGACTCCATTTGGCCCATCAAGAATTCCAGGCGTTCCGTCACATCTGAAATTTCTAGAACGTGCTGCTTATCTACCAGTTTAAGTGGCATGTGCGCAGCAATCGTATCAGCAAGGCGAGCAGCCTCATCAATACCGTTCAGCGAGGTTAGAACCTCTGGTGGAATCTTTTTGTTCAGCTTAATAAAGCCTTCGAATTGATTGATCGCACTGCGAACAACCACTTCTTGTTCTTTTTCGTCAAGTTCTGAGGTTACAACGTATTCGGCATCTGCTAAGAAAAACTCACTCTCTTTGAACTGGTGAATTTTTGCACGCTGCTGACCTTCAACAAGTACTTTTACGGTACCATCTGGCAGCTTTAGCAACTGAAGAATAGTCGCGACTGTACCTACGTTAAATAGGTCGTCAATTGAAGGCTCATCAGTGTCCGCTTCTTTCTGCGCTACAAGTAGTACTTGTTTGTTAGCTTCCATTGCCGATTCAAGGCAAGTAATCGATTTTTCACGACCAACAAACAATGGAATAACCATGTGTGGGTAAACCACTACATCACGTAGAGGTAGCACGGGGATTTCGATACGCTCGGAACGTTCCAAGTTCATATATTTCTCTCTTCCGCTTTAACTTATAAAGCAGTATATGGGGCTTAAACGACTGGATTCAATGGAAGAATAAAAAAAAGGAGGTAATTGCTTACCTCCTTTTTCAATTTGAGTGTGTAGTCTTAAAAAGACCTACTCTGCAACAGCTGCTTGGTTATCTGAGTTACTGTAAATCAATAGTGGTTCTGACTCACCATTAATTACCGACTCATCAATCACAACCTTGCTTACATCGGTTGAAGATGGCAGTTCGTACATAGTTTCTAGTAGAACACCTTCCAAGATAGAGCGTAGACCACGAGCACCCGTTTTACGGTTCATTGCTTTCTTCGCAATTGCGCGTAGGGCGTCTTCACGGAATTCTAACTCTGTATCCTCAAGCTCAAATAATGCAGCGTACTGTTTTGTCAGTGCATTCTTTGGCTCACAAAGGATTTGGATTAGCGCTTCTTCATCAAGCTCTGTCAGTGTTGTTGTAACAGGTAGACGACCAATGAATTCTGGAATCAAACCATACTTCACTAGATCTTCAGGTTCTACTTGAGTGAACAGTTCACCGATAGTTTTGGTTTCGTCTTTTGAACGCACTTCTGCGCCAAAGCCGATACCTGAACCTGTTTCTACACGTTGCTCAATCACTTTATCTAGGCCGGCAAACGCACCACCACAGATAAATAGGATCTTAGACGTGTCCACTTGCAAGAACTCTTGCTGTGGATGCTTACGACCACCTTGAGGTGGAACTGAAGCCACTGTACCTTCTACAAGTTTTAATAGAGCTTGCTGTACACCTTCACCAGACACGTCACGCGTGATCGATGGGTTTTCAGCTTTACGAGAAATCTTATCGATTTCATCGATGTAAACAATGCCGCGTTCCGCTTTCGCTACGTCGTAATCACATTTCTGAAGCAACTTCTGGATGATGTTTTCAACATCTTCGCCCACATAACCCGCTTCGGTTAGTGTTGTTGCATCTGCCATTGTGAAAGGAACGTCTAGGAAACGAGCCAGTGTTTCAGCCAGTAGGGTTTTACCACTACCAGTAGGACCGATAAGAAGAATGTTACTCTTACCTAGCTCTACGCCTTCAGCCGTCGTATCACCATTACGTAAACGCTTGTAGTGGTTATATACTGCAACTGCTAGCACTTTTTTCGCGTATTCTTGACCGATTACATAGTCGTCAAGATGCTCACGAATCTCACGCGGCGTTGGCAGCGATTCCGATTCTTTCTTTGGAAGAACATCTTTAATTTCTTCACGAATAATGTCGTTACAAAGATCGACACATTCATCACAAATGTAAACAGAAGGACCTGCGATTAACTTACGAACTTCGTGCTGGCTTTTGCCACAGAAAGAGCAGTAAAGCAATTTACCGCTACCACCCTCTTTGCTTTTATCTGTCATTCGCTAACCTCTTAGCCTTTACTCTCTATGTTTGAGTGTATATCAATTTGAATCACTTTGCGTTAAACAATTGCCCTGCAATTATTGACCGCGGTGATTAAGAACTGAATCCACCAAACCGTATTCTACAGCCTGATCAGCAGACATGAAATTGTCACGATCTGTATCACGCTCAACAACCTCTAGAGGCTGACCTGTGTGCTCTGCCAATAGTTTGTTTAGCTTTTGCTTGATCGTTAGGATCTCTTGCGCGTGAATTTGAATATCAGACGCTTGGCCTTGGAAGCCGCCAAGTGGCTGGTGAATCATTACACGTGAGTTTGGAAGCACGTGACGCTTACCAGGAGTACCACCCGCTAGTAAGAATGCACCCATAGAGCAAGCTTGACCCATACAGACTGTGCTCACGTTTGGCTTAATGAACTGCATTGTGTCGTAGATAGACATGCCCGCTGTTACGCTACCGCCAGGTGAGTTGATGTAAAGATAGATATCTTTGTCTGGGTTTTCTGATTCCAAGAAAAGCAGTTGAGCCACGACAAGATTTGCCATGTGGTCTTCCACTTGACCTGTTAAGAAAATGATACGTTCTTTTAATAGACGAGAATAAATATCGTAAGAACGTTCACCACGGGAAGTCTGTTCAACCACCATAGGAACTAGTGCGTCCATAATCGATGGCATTGTATTTTTTTCTTGGTAGCTCATATTCTTATGTCCCTAAAATAAATGGCCCGAATGATTAAATCATACGGACCATTGTTAGCAGAATTGTTGACCGTACGTCAACCTTCTACGTCAGATATTACTATATTAAGCAGGTTGCTGATTCATTAGCTCGTTGAAGCTAACTTCTTTATCAGAAACTTGAGCTTTAGCGATGATTGCATCAATAGCTTGCTCTTCTAGAGCAACATTGCGCATGTTGTTCATCATTTGCTCGTTTTGCTCGTAGTAAGCAATAACTTCTGTTGGATCTTCGTATGCTGTAGCCATCTCTTCGATGATAGCTTTCACTTTCTCGTCGTCAGCTTTTAACTCTTCAGTCTTGATTACTTCACCAAGAAGAAGACCTACAACTACGCGACGTTTAGCTTGCTCTTCGAACAGCTCACGTGGAAGTTGGTCAGCAGCTTCAGTGTTGCCACCGAAACGTTGAGCAGCTTGTTGACGTAGAACACCGATCTCTTGATCGATTAGAGCAGAAGGTACGTCGATGTTGTTTTCGTTAACTAGACCGTCGATTGCTTGCTCTTTGATACGGTTCTTAACAGCTTGCTTAAGCTCACGCTCCATGTTCTTACGAACTTCAGCTTTAAGGCCTTCAACGCCTTCAGCTGCGCCGAACTTAGAAACGAATTCTTCGTTTAGTTCTGGAAGCTCACGAGCTTCAACTTTGTTCAGCTTGATAGAGAACTTAGCAGCTTTACCTTTTAGGTTTTCAGCGTGGTAATCTTCTGGGAAGTTTACTTCGATTTCGAATTCCATACCTGCTGTTTTACCAACGATACCGTCTTCAAAACCAGGGATCATGCGACCAGCACCCATCTCTAGTGGGAAGTTCTCAGCTTTACCGCCTTCGAACTCTTCACCGTCGATAGAACCAACGAAGTCGATAGTTGCACGAGAACCAGCGTCAGCAGCAGCTTCAACTTCAGTCCAAGTTGCTTGTTGCTTACGTAGAGTTTCGATCATCTCTTCAACGTCAGCTTCTTTAACTTCTACTGCTGGTTTCTCAACAGTGATGTTTTCTAGACCTTTCAGCTCAACTTCTGGGTAAACTTCAAAAGTTGCGTTGAATACTAGGTCAGCGCCTTCGTTGTTTTCAACTGGTGCGAAAGTAGGTGCGCCAGCTGGGTTGATTTTCTCTTTAACGATCGCTTCGATGAAGTGACGTTGCATTACTTCGCCCATCACGTCTTGACGTACTGCTTTGCCGTACATTTTAGCAACCATCTTCATAGGCACTTTGCCTTTACGGAAACCATCGAAACGACGGTTTTTCGCGATGTTGCGTAGTTCAGCTGTAACTGCATCTTCGATGTTAGCAGCAGGAACAGTAATATTAAGACGGCGCTCTAGGCCTTCTAGCGTTTCAACAGTAACTTGCATTATATAAACCTCAAAACTGGCTCAGTAATCTGAGCATATGAGCCGTAACTTAGCTTTAATTCAAAAGCCGACGTTGTTGGCTGCATTCTTGTGTAGTGCTCTATCCGAACACCTAATTTAAAATCGAGCATTGATGTCTGAATTGATTATTCAACCAAACACCAGACTAATCAGCGATATCTTCGTTCTTCACATGCTTATTAAACGTTCTCACGCAGTTATAAAACGTTCTCACGTACTTACAAAAAGCAGTAAAGCTTGTTTTCGAAAACAAGAAAGGTATCTCCGATTAGCCTCAGGACAAAAATTTTAGATGCGACATTCTAGCGATCTGTTTAATCTCTGTCGAGCCGTTCACCTCTGCATGATGATGAATGCTCTAAATTCGTCCAACTAAATGATATAAAAACGATCAAATCATCACTTAGCACAACAGAAATGGGGACAATAGCGACTTTTTCAAGGGAATCGAGGGCTTTTTTTGCTAAAAACCTTAAAAAGAGATCTTGCTCTTGTTTTACCCCTCAGAGTCGATAACTTTTTCAACAATCCCGGTTACAAACCCTTAACCTAGCCCCACCTGTCGACTTTCTCCTTTCAGCAAAAACTACCGCTATTTGCTACCATAAATGAGAGAAGACAGGCTTGATTGATTGATTACCAAAGAAATGAGCGGAGAGCCTTCATGTTTCAAGCTTTGCGAATCCCAATACTATTAATGGCCACTTACAGTCTACTGATGGTCTTTGGCGGTCATTGGGTATGGAATACAAGTCATGAAAGTTTGTTAAATGATCATCAATCTAAGCTAGACCGCTTTTCGGTTCATATTTCAAGTCAATTGGACAAGTTCGCGCACATTCCCGAGCTGCTTTCAAAGGACAAAGAGCTGGTCGATGCCCTGCATTCACCCAGTAACTCTGCGCAAATTGAACTCACCAATCGCTACCTACGCCATGTAAATACTGTCATTCAAGCATCAGACACGTATTTACTCGACAGCATCGGCACCACGATTGCGGCCAGTAATTGGAATCAACAGCGCTCTTTTGTTGGACGTAACTTTGCTTTTCGCCCCTATTTCCAACAGGCCATTCTTGGTCATGAAAACCAATACTTTGCGTTAGGTTCGACCTCAGGAAAACGCGGCTATTACTATTCCTACCCTGTATCCTATGCCGCTGAAATTATTGGTGTTATTGTCGTAAAGATGGATTTATCGCTGATTGAAGCCAGTTGGAGGGGTAAGCAGAGCTTTTTTGTTGCTGACGATAAAGACCAAATTGTTTTCATGTCGAGTAACCCTGAATGGCTGTTCAAAAGCCTTCAACCTTTGGGCGAAGAGCAACGATCTCGTATTAGAGAAAGCCAACAATATCTAGATACCAATATCGAGAGCCTCCATTTCTCCGGCGATTTAGAAAGCGCCACCAGCAGTATTAAGTCGTCTCATCCATTGGCAAAGGAACAGTTCTTTACCTCTTCACGCTTCCTGTCCGATCCTAGATTAACCGTCAGAGTGTTCTCTCCAACTCACCTAGTCTGGTGGGATTTGATCGCCTACCTCGTGGTGTTGAGCTTAGTGTTCGCCATTATTTATCTTGCGATACAACTCAGCACACATCGTCAACAAAGGCGTGCGCAGATCGACAGATTGCAGTCTGAAGCGAACCAGAAACTTGAATTTCAAGTGCTCGAAAGAACCTCTGAGCTTCATATAGAGATCAAGCAACGTATCGAAACAGAGCGCGTACTCAGACAAACCCAAGATGAACTCATACAAGCCGCAAAATTGGCCGTTCTGGGTCAGATGTCAGCGAGCATCAGTCATGAGCTAAATAACCCATTAGCGGCTATTCGTAGTTACACGGACAATGGCCGACTTTTTCTCGCCAAAGAAAAGACAGACCGTGTTGATGACAACTTATCTCGGATCTCAGCGCTCACCGATCGAATGGCTAAAATCAGCCACCAACTTCGCTCCTTTGCTAAGAAATCGACCGCTGAAGAGTTACACACGTTACAAATTTTACCGGTTCTTCATTCCTCAAAAGAACTGATGAAGCCTCAACTCAAGAGCGAGAGGGTAAAAATTAATGAGTTACCCGATGCTTTTGATGTTCGTGTGGTCGCCAATGCTATCCAACTGGAACAAGTCGTTATTAACTTGCTGACCAATGCCATTCAAGCAATGGATCAACAAGACGACAAGCAATTGTCCATCTTGTTGGAGATACGACCACCAAGCAAAGACACAACGAGTACACTGCTTATTCATATCGATGACAATGGCCCGGGGTTTTCCTCACCTTCGAACGGCGATTTTTTCGAACCTTTCCATACCACGAAGAAGAATGGGCTTGGGTTAGGCCTGTCGATCTCTCAACAAATAATCAGCGGAATTAACGGAAAGCTTATTACAGGTACCAGCCCTCAAGGTGGTGCTCGATTTAGTATCGAGTTACCTATCGTTCCAACAAAAGAATCAGATTAGTCGCCAAGCAAACCAGTACACCTTCACCAATAATAAAAATAGAAGATTAAAGGAATAACTATGTGTCACGTCTATTTCATTGATGATGAATCCGATTTAAGAATAGCCATCGAGCAAAGCTTTGAGCTTGCTGATATCGATGCTGAATTCTTTCCCGATGCAGAATCCGCCTTGCTCGCTATCCAAGCGGATGGTCTTCCCCATGTCATCATCACTGACATTTGCTTGCCAGGTATATCAGGGCATGATCTACTCAATACCCTGATGCACAAAGATAAAGAACTTCCCGTCATTATGATCACAGGCCACGGTGACATCTCCATGGCAGTACAAGCGATCCAAGACGGTGCCTATGATTTCATTGAAAAGCCGTTCGCCAATGAGCGCTTAATTGAAACAACCAAACGTGCGATAGATAAACGTCAACTCACCCTTGAGAACCTTGAATTAAAGCGCTCGCTCAAGGCCAGTAAAGCACTTGGACCAAGAATCATTGGTGATACACAATCCATGACTGAGCTGCGTTCTATCATCACTCATGTGGCAGACACTAGCGCTGACATTTTACTCTTTGGTGAAACTGGCACAGGCAAAGAGTTGGTCGCACGTTCCCTGCATGAACAAAGCAGCCGCCGAGAGCAAAACTTTGTTGCGGTCAATTGCGGTGCGGTTCCAGAAAACCTGATTGAAAGCGAACTGTATGGACATGAGAAAGGCGCGTTTACTGGCGCAGAAAGCAAACGTGTCGGTAAATTTGAATTTGCTCAATGCGGAACCCTATTCTTAGATGAAATTGAATCCATGCCGATGCAGGCACAAATTCGCCTACTGCGTGTATTACAGGAACGCGTGATTGAGAGAGTTGGATCCAATAGCTTGGTGCCTCTCGATATTCGTGTGATTGCCGCCACCAAAATCGATCTAAAGAAAGCCGCTGAAGAAGGGACTTTTCGACAAGACCTCTATTACCGACTTAATGTTGTGACCCTAGTTTTGCCACCGTTAAGAAGCCGCCAAGAAGATATCCCTGCGCTTTTCCATCACTTCTTGCTGGTCGCTGCGGCGCGTTACGGCAAAACAGCCCCAGCACTTCCAAAAAAGGAACTGCACGCGCTTTTAGTACATGATTGGCCTGGGAATGTGCGTGAGCTACGCAACAGCGCTGAACGCTTTACCTTACTCGGAAAATTAGCTCAATTGGGTGATGGGGTAAGCTCAGAAATCCACTCAGACGCGAGCATTAACCTATCGGACCAAGTGGCAGAATTCGAAAAAACGGTGATCGAGCGCGCTTTGATTGAGAATGAAGGGAGTATAAAATTAACCATGTCTCAATTAAATGTCCCAAGAAAAACGCTTTACGACAAAATGCAGCGTTATCAAATCAACAAAGATAATTTTAAGTAAAATAATAGATTTCAAAGTGAAAATTAAGCCGTAAAATAAAAGAATCAACCTAGAAACAAAACTCAAAGCGCAGCTTGATCTCAATCTATATCGAAACTGGCAGAGATTAGATTCCTCTTCCATAATTCATGCGTCGGTTATAAGGAAAAGTTGCATATGAATGAAAAAACGACCATTCCTATCATTCTAGAAACAGTGCTGATTGATGACCATTATGAAGTAGAAAAAAGGTCTGGGCGCGAGCGAAGAAAGAAGAAAGCACGCTGGAAAGGCTATGACAGACGTTTAAGAGGCACAGTAAGGCGTGGGAAAAATAAAGCGATAGATGAAAAGGTGTAACTCTTCATCTATCGCCGTTATTTACATTGAGAATGAAACCGTTTGTTAGACTAGCCGTGTAACTAAACCGCACACTACTTGGTTATGATTTCGGGTCCCATCAATGTGGTCGGTAACCATGTTGATACCCACGGTACGTAAGTTACGATAATCAAGAACAAGAACATCACGCCAACCCACGGCAGTGCGGCTTTTACCACATTCATCATCGACATCTTGGCAACCCCGGCGGTTACAAACAAATTGAGCCCTACAGGCGGCGTTATCATCCCTATCTCCATGTTCACCACCATCATGATACCTAGGTGAATAGGGTCGATGCCCAGTGCAATTGCGATTGGGAATACCAACGGCGCAACGATGATCAGCAAGCCTGATGGCTCCATGAACTGCCCACCAATCAAGAGTAGAACGTTCACGACAATCAAGAAGGTAATCGGACCTAAGCCCGCAGAAAGCATAGACTCAGTGATCATCTGAGGAATACGTTCTTCGGTTAGTACATGCTTAAGAATCAGAGCATTGGCAATGATAAACAGCAGCATGATGGTCAGCTTGCCTGCATCGTAAAGCGTGTCTTTGGTGTCTTTATGGAAAAACGTTTGGAACACTTTCACCAAAGCAGGCTTTGTATTTTTCTTGTCCGCAAACGGCCCCATATCTTTGTAGATAAAGTTGGCAATAAAAAACGCGTAAACCGCTGCAACAGCCGCCGCTTCTGTCGGAGTAAAGATACCGCCGTAGATACCACCTAAAATGATAACAATCAGCAACAAGCCCCAGCTCGCATCCTTCGCGGCCGCGAACATCTCACCCCAGCCCACAAATGGCTGTGCAGGAATTTTCTTAATACGTGCTGCAATGTAGATAGCTATCATCAACATCACACCCGCCAACAGGCCAGGAATCACGCCACCTAAGAACATACGACCTACAGATACATCCGTCGCCGCAGCGTAAACCACCATAACGATGGATGGTGGAATCAAGATACCCAAGGTACCCGCGTTACAGATAACCCCTGCCGCGAACTCTTTTGTGTAGCCGTTTTTGATCATACCAGCGATAACAATACTACCGATTGCTACTACCGTTGCAGGAGACGACCCAGATAACGCTGCGAACATCATACACGCCACAACCGATGCCATAGCTAAACCGCCGCGGAACCAACCTACCATTGCGATAGCAAAACGGATAATACGTTTCGCCACACCACCAGTAGACATAAAGCTAGAGGCCAAGATAAAGAAAGGAATCGCTAAGAGTGTGTAGTGGCCTGCAAATGCATTAAACAGCGTTTGTGCAACGGATGCCAAAGAAGCATCTGAATGCATCAATAAGAATATGACGCTTGATAAACCGAGGGAAATCGCAATTGGCACACCGACCAACATGAAAGCAATTACCATTAAAAATAGAAATAACATTGCCATGATTAGTCTTCCTTACCGTTAGATTTTGTACCCGACTCATTCGCCTTGTTTTGCTTAGTCGAATCCAATACCGCAGTCGCGTCTTCATCAGAACCCGCTAAAACATCAGCTTTCAATGCATCCAGCTCTTCTTCCGCTTCATGGCCTGCAATCATGCGGTCAAGCTTGCCCGTCGCCACTTGATAAGCGATTTGGATGAATCGGAACGTCAGCATTGCCATACCAATCGGCAGTGCCATGTAAGGAATAAAACGTGGCAATTTCTCGTATCGTTCGCCTTCATTCAGCCAGTCGGCAAGAAACTGAAGCATCTCTGGCATTGGAATATCATCGGTTTCATACCAAGCGCGCTCAGTCGCGAACGGGTACCAGTAATTCCAAGAACCGATAAGAAGTAAGATTGAGAATGCTAGGCAGCTTGTGACGGCGATTAACGCATACATTTTACGTAGCTTTTCTGGGGCAAGGTTAATGATCACATCAACGCCAATGTGGAAGTGTTTTTTAACGCCATAAGATGCGCCCACTAACACCATCCAAGCGAACATGAACACGGTCAGTTCCAGTGCCCACAAGATATTGCCATTGAATGCGTATCTGAATACAACATTGGCAAAAGTAAGTAGCGTCATTGCGCCAAGGAAAAATGCGATTAATGACTCTTCAATCACATCCGTAACTCTTCCGACTTTGGAAAAAAGAGAGGTTTCCAGTGCTGATTCGCTAGAATTTGGTTGTTCCATTTGAGGATTATCCATAATTGACTCCGCTTATAGTTATTTTAATGAGGAGTGGCGAAATTCACGCCACTCCCTTAGCGGTGTTATTGGTTTGAAGCTAACGCTGCATCGATAAGATCTGAACCGATGTCTTTTTCAAACTTCTTCCATACTGGTTGAAGCGCAGTTACCCATGCTTCACGCTGTTCAGGCGTAAGCGTACGAACCTCACCACCCGCTTCGATGATGTTGTTTTTGTTCGCTAGGTTAACTTTTGAAGATTCTGCGTTACGAGTCTCAGACACTTCTTGAACGATTGTGCCAAGTTGCGTACGTACATCTTCAGGTAGGTCTTTCCAGAAGTCGTTCGACGTTACTACGAGGTAATCAAGGATACCGTGGTTAGTTTCTGTCACGCCGTCTTGTACTTCAAAGAACTTCTTACCGTAGATGTTTGACCATGTGTTCTCTTGGCCATCGATAACCTTAGTTTGTAGGCCACCGTATACTTCTTTGAAAGACATCTTCTGTGGGTTAGCACCCAGCTGTTCAAACTGAGCAACCAATACGTCTGATGCTTGAACACGGAATTTCAAACCTTCCGCGTCTTCAGGATTGATAAGAGGTTTGTTTGCTGACATCTGTTTCATGCCATTGTGCCAAAACGCTAGTCCTTGAAGGCCACGACGCTTCATCGCGTTCTTCAGCTTTTCGCCAGACTCTGAGTTTTGGAAACGGTCAACAGCTTCTACGTCTTCAAATAGGAAAGGAAGGTCAAAAATGCGGTATTTCTTAGTGAACTTCTCAAATTTAGACAGCGATGGTGCCGCCATTTGAACATCACCATTTAACAGGGCTTCCAGTACTTTATTATCATCGTAGAGTGTTGAGTTAGGGAAAACTTGCATACAAGCTTTGCCATTCATTTCCGTGTTTACTCGCTCTTCCAGTAAAGAAGCGGCAATGCCTTTCGGGTGCTTGTCGGTATTGGTTACATGACTGAATTTAATCACGATTTCACCTGGGTCACAGTTTGCAGCAGCATTAAAACTTGTGAGCGCCAGAGCAGATACAGACAGCAGGGTAAGAGGCTTAAACATTATTATTCTCCTTAGTAAACAAAGCAGCCCTTCAATGGGAACTGCGTGCTTTCACTAAGGCAATTAGCGCGCCACATTGACACAAGACATTAACAAACCTTTAACCACAAGGCTTCATCATAGTTGCCAACATGAGTCGTCCACTCTTTGCAAAATTTAATGGGTGGAAAATGACACATAGAATATTTATAAATGGGTGGGAGTTGACCAAAGCATCAGTGATAAATGAGGTCTGACCAAAAGCCCCTTTCACGATGATGCCTTGAAGTAATTTCAACCTATCCTGTAGAGTGCTGCACAACTTAGTCAGATTTACTGATCCACTACTTACCAAGAGTTGCTACCCATGAGCAAGATCTACCATCACCCAGTACAGATTTACTACGAAGATACCGATCACTCAGGTGTGGTTTATCACCCTAACTTTCTTAAATACTTTGAGCGTGCACGCGAGCATGTGTTGGGTAGCGATAAACTGGCAACATTGTGGAATGAACACGGATTAGGTTTTGCGGTATATAAAGCCAACATGACTTTTCAAGATGGGGTTGAGTTCGCTGAGATCTGCGACATCCGAACCTCTTTTGAACTCGATGGCAAATACAAAACGCTATGGCGACAAGAAGTGTGGCGTAAAGATGCAACCAAACCTGCGGTGATTGGTGATATCGAAATGGTTTGCCTAGACAAAGACAAGCAACTACAGCCCGTGCCTGCTGAAGTATTAAAAGCGATGCTTGGCGAAACGAGCTAATTTCGTCTCACCAAACTCGCTTAAAAGAGGTGAGACGACGAAAAGGTTCTCATCTCTATCTGCATGGGTAGCAAATTTCCGCCAAGTGTAACCGCAAAGCGATACTGTTCATCCAGCCGCCCTATGCAACACTGCCAATCTGTAGAACTATCGGTTTTCTCAGTAACATCCAACCCAACTCCACTGTATATGCTGATTTCACCATGCAATCTAATTTCATCCTGCAAGTTTGGCTGAAAATCCGAAGCGTGAAGTGACAGTGTTTGCTCCGTCAGATTGGAGAAATCAAACGAAAAGCTTCGCAACGATGTGGCTAGCCCTTTACCCGTCGCTTTGATATACGACTCCTTCAGCGCCCACAGATCGAAAAAGCGCTCTCTTTGTTCTTCTTTGTTGAGCTTAAGTAAATCCGTCAATTCCGTATCTGAAAAATAGTGCTTCATGATCGAGTCGATATTGGTCGAGCTTCTGGCATGTTCAATATCAACACCTAGCTGAACTTGCTTACCTTCTCTCTGGCAAACTGCGATTAACAAATGTTCTTTGCTATGACTGATATTGAAATTCAGGCCGGTTTCTATTTGTTGTTTCTCAATTAATCTTGGCTTCCCTTTCTCACCATATTCAAAGCGCCACGCTTCAGGCATCAAATCAGAATAGCTAGACAGCACCTTTCTCAGATAATTTCGTACATACAGGGCCTGAATCTGAGATGAGGGCATTCGATAGCGTTCAACTTTGGCTATCTCGTCTGCCGTCAGTCTCTTTTTGAGCTGAGATACATTGTCTGGCTGGTCATTCAAGTTACTCAAAGAGCATAGCCACAAATCAACAACGGGAGTTTTCATTTAACTCGAAATCACTTCTATAAATCACTCTTCACAACACGATTGGAACAACCCAATCGAACAAATTTAACTCACCTATGAATTAAGTGGAACCTAGAGAATACGGGAGGGAAACCACCTTCATATGAGGACTTAAAACTAATTTTTCAAATAATAACAAATTAAAACACAGATCACACTTAGCCTTACACAAGAGGCATCCATTAAATGTTACTTACAAAAATATGACATAGATCTCACCAAGTCAAAATATAGAGTAAAAACACTAAAAAACAACCCATACCCATTAATTATCAATAAGTTAATTAAATTAAAAATACAAAAATCAAAACCATGCCAAATTCATCTGGTCTGAACAGATCATAGTGGCCTCTGGGAGCATTGTATCGACCACTCACCTCGGGTAGCCTGCTCAACCATTAAACAAATTCACACGTTTTCTTTGCGGATACCGACTTGTCGTTTAGTCAGACTTTGAACAGGATTTTAATGGACATCGCCTCAACATTTGAATGCCACCGTCGCGCATGAAACACCTCCCCTACTCTCGTAAGTCAACGCACTTCGAAAAACTAATTTCTATCTGGTTGCCGCCACTCAGCAACCTGAATTTTCAGCTGCGCTTCCCTAAGTCTGTTTCAGATTTTCTTTCTATAGCTTTAAAAGCGCAGCCTCAAAACACGACATCACTTTCTGTGATTTCTAGTGGAGACTCATAATGAGCCAACCCGAGACAAATACACCGGAATCAGTCGACGATTCTCGACTGAATAAACGCCTTAAAGATATGCCTGTCGCTATCGTTGGTATGGCGAGCATGTTTGCAAACTCTCGCTACCTGAATAAATTTTGGGATCTTATCAGCGAAAAGATCGATGCGATTACTGAAGTACCAGATACGCACTGGCGTCCAGAAGATTACTACGATTCAGATCGTACTACGCCAGACAAGTCTTACTGTAAGCGCGGTGGTTTCATCCCAGAAGTAGACTTCAACCCTATGGAGTTCGGTCTTCCGCCAAATATCCTAGAACTGACTGATACCTCACAGCTGCTTTCTCTGATCGTTGCAAAAGAAGTACTTGAAGATGCCAAGCTGCCTGAAGGCTACGATCGCGATAAGATCGGTATCACGCTCGGTGTTGGTGGTGGTCAGAAGATCGCTCAAAGCCTAAATGCTCGTCTTCAATACCCTGTTTTGAAAAAAGTCTTCAAGAGCAGTGGTATCAGCGACGATGACAGCGAAATGCTGATCAAAAAATTCCAAGACCAATACATCCACTGGGAAGAGAACTCATTCCCAGGTTCATTGGGTAACGTAATATCAGGTCGTATTGCTAACCGGTTTGACCTTGGTGGCATCAACTGTGTAGTAGATGCTGCGTGTGCAGGTTCTCTAGCCGCAATGCGTATGGCTCTAAGTGAGCTGGTTGAAGGCCGCAGTGAAATGATGATCACAGGTGGTGTGTGTACTGATAACTCGCCAACCATGTACATGAGCTTCTCTAAAACACCTGCGTTTACCACCAATGAAACCATTCAACCTTTCGACATCGACTCAAAAGGCATGATGATTGGTGAAGGTATCGGTATGGTTGCTCTGAAGCGCCTTGAAGATGCAGAGCGCGACGGCGACAGAATTTACTCCGTGATAAAAGGTGTCGGTTCTTCTTCGGATGGTAAGTTCAAGAGTATTTACGCACCTCGCCCTGAAGGACAAGCAAAAGCACTGAAACGTGCTTACGATGATGCTGGTTTCGCACCGCACACACTTGGCCTTTTAGAAGCGCACGGTACAGGTACTGCAGCGGGCGATGTGGCTGAATTTGGTGGCTTAAACTCGGTATTCAGTGAGAACAATGAAGAGAAGCAACACATTGCGTTAGGCTCTGTGAAATCTCAAATTGGTCACACTAAATCAACCGCGGGTACTGCCGGTTTAATCAAAGCTGCATTAGCACTGCACCACAAAGTACTGCCGCCAACGATTAACGTATCGGCTCCGAATCCTAAGCTGGATATCGAGAACTCACCGTTCTACCTAAACACACAAACGCGTCCTTGGATGAAGCGTGTCGACGGCACACCGCGCCGTGCAGGCATCAGCTCGTTTGGATTTGGTGGCACGAACTTCCATGTAGTATTGGAAGAGTACACACCAGAACACGCTCGCGGTGACAAATACCGTCAACGCCAAGTACCGCAAACTCTGTTATTCAGCGCGGAATCTCGTCAAGCACTGATCAATGAGCTCAAGCAGGTTTCAACTCAAGCTGCAGATGCCGCATTCAAACTAGCCGCATTCAAACTAGAAGCGCTTGCTGAGCAGCACGCTCTACGCGAAGTAGACGCTAAGCACGCTCGCCTTGGTTTAGTTGTAACTGACCAAGCAGACCTTCAAACACAACTGACTCAAGCGGTTTCTATGCTTGAGGGCCAAACCAAAGCACATTGGCAAATGCCAAACGGTACTAGCTACCGTGAGTCGGCACTGATTGCTGAAAACGGTGCTGGTAAAGTGGCTGCATTATTTGCTGGTCAAGGTTCGCAATACCTAAACATGGGTCGCGAGCTTGCTTGTCACTACCCAGAGATGCGTCAACAGCTTGCTCAAGCGGATCAGGTATTTGGTCAGCACAAGAAAACGGCTCTGTCGCAAATTCTGTTCCCAATTCCAACTTTCACACCAGAAGCAACCAAAGCTCAAGAAGCTGTGTTAACCAATACGGCCAATGCTCAAAGTGCGATTGGTACTGTGTCTATGGGTCAGTTCGACATCATGACTCAAGCTGGCTTCAAAGCCGACATGGTCGCAGGACACAGCTTTGGTGAGCTAAGTGCACTATGTGCATCGGGTGTTATCTCGCAAGACGATTACTACCAGCTAGCTTTCGCTCGTGGCGATGCGATGGCAGCGACACCAGAACAAGGCGACAGCGGTACTATGTTTGCGGTCATCCTAGACGCAGACAAACTTCCAGCCGTTGAAAGCTGCATCAGCCAATTCGAAGGCGTGAGCATTGCCAACTACAACGCTCCGACTCAACTGGTTATTGCAGGTCCAACTGCGACGGTTCAACAAGCAGCACAAGCGCTAACAGAACAAGGCTTCAAGGCGATTGCTCTGCCAGTGTCTGGTGCTTTCCACACACCGCTTGTTGCTCACGCTCAAAAACCATTTGCTTCTGCAATTGATAAAGCTTCATTCAGCGCTCCAACGCTGCCGCTTTACTCGAACGCAACGGGCAAACTGCACAGCAAAGACGCTAAAGCGATCAAGAAAGCGTTCAAGCAACACATGCTGCAATCGGTTCGTTTCAGCGAGCAAATTGAAGCGATGTATGAAGCCGGTGCGCGTGTATTCGTTGAGTTCGGTCCGAAGAACATTCTTCAAAAGCTGGTTGAGAAAACATTGGCTGATAAGAACGAAGAGCTTTACGCAATCAGCATCAACCCAAGCCCTAAAGGCGACAGTGACCAACAGCTTCGTTTAGCTGCAGTTCAACTGTGCGTGGCAGGTGTTTCATTAGACAACATTGACCCTTACCAAGCTGACATTGCTGAACCTGCAAAGGCATCACCAATGAACATCAAGCTGAATGCAACCAACTACATCAGCCCTGCTACTCGTAAGAAAATGGATCAATCATTGGCTTCGGGCAACGTCACCGAAAAGACTGAGATTGTTGAAGTGAAAGTTGAAGTCGAGAAAATCGTGGAAAAAGAAGTGATTAAAACAGAAATTGTTGAAGTACCTGTGGCTGCTCCTCAAGCTTCAAATGTACAACAGTCAGTTGCAGCAGCACCAAGTGCACAAGTAGCTCAGCAACCTCAAGTGGCGCAAGCTGCACCAGCGACTATTCAGCCAGCAGCTCAAGTAACGGTTGATGAATCTTCACTGCAATCGTTCTTCAATGCTCAACAACAAGCAGCAGAAGTACATCAGCAATTCTTGGCGATTCCTCAGCAATACGGTGACACATTCAACACCCTAATGTCTGAGCAAGCGAAAATGGCAACGGCAGGCGTAGCAATTCCTGAGAACCTGCAACGTTCTATGGAAATGTTCCACCAGCACCAAGCTGAAACGCTCAAAGCGCACGCTCATTACCTAGAGATGCAAGCGCACAGCAACAGCTCTGCACTTAATATGCTGACGCAAGGTTCAGTACAAACGGCACAACCTACCTTCGTTGCGTCTGTAAATGCTCAGCCAGTGATTCAAGCTACTCCAACAGCTATCGTTCAACAGCCTGTAGCTCAAGTACAAGCGACTCCTGTACAAGCTCAGTCTGTTCAAGCTGCACCGGTTCAAAATACAACAGCTCAACAAGCTCCAGTACAGAAAGCTGGTTCTGCACCACAAGTAGCGGCTCAAGCGGCAGCGCCTGTTGCAGCTCAACCTGTGCCAGTTAAAGCGCAACCAGCTCCTGTGGCTGCACCAGTAGCAGTGCAATCAGCCGATGCTGAAAAAGTGATGCTAGAAGTAGTTGCTGAGAAAACGGGTTACCCAACGGAAATGCTTGATCTAGAAATGGACATGGAAGCAGACCTTGGTATCGACTCAATCAAGCGCGTAGAGATCCTTGGTACCGTTCAAGATGAAATGCCGAACCTACCTGAGCTGAACCCTGAAGATTTAGCTGAGTGTCGTACTCTTGGTGAAATCGTCGAGTACATGAACAGTAAAAGCATGAACAGCAAGATGCCAGCATCAGCGCCTGTGGCAGCACAGCCAAGCGCAACTGCTCCTGTTCAAGCTGCTAACGGTCTTGATGCGAAAGTCGTTCAACAAACCATGCTAGAAGTGGTTGCTGAGAAGACAGGTTACCCAACAGAAATGCTTGATCTAGAAATGGATATGGAAGCAGACCTTGGCATCGACTCAATCAAACGTGTTGAGATTCTTGGTACGGTTCAAGATGAACTGCCTACTCTTCCAGAGCTAAACCCTGAAGACCTAGCTGAGTGTCGCACTCTAGGTGAAATTGTTGCCTACATGAACAGCAAGCTTCCAGCGTCTGCACCGGTTGCAGCACAAATCGAAGTAGTTGCTCCGGTAACATCTAACAACGGACTAGATGCCGCTGTCGTTCAGAAAACCATGTTAGAAGTGGTCGCTGAGAAGACAGGCTACCCGACTGAAATGCTAGACCTAGCAATGGACATGGAAGCTGACCTTGGTATCGACTCAATCAAGCGTGTTGAAATTCTAGGTACGGTTCAAGACGAGCTACCGACTCTTCCAGAGCTAAACCCTGAAGATCTCGCTGAGTGTCGTACTCTTGGCGAAATCGTTGCTTACATGAATAGCAAGCTTCCAGCTTCTGCTCCAGTAGCTGCTCAAGCATCTGCTCCAGTACAAGCAGTATCAAACGGTTTAAACGCAGAACAAGTTCAAGGCACAATGCTAAGCGTAGTGGCTGATAAAACGGGCTACCCAACAGAAATGCTTGATCTAGCAATGGACATGGAAGCAGACCTTGGCATCGACTCAATCAAACGTGTTGAGATCCTTGGAACAGTTCAAGACCAGCTACCAACATTGCCAGAGCTGAACCCTGAAGATCTAGCTGAGTGTCGTACTCTTGGCGAAATCGTTGACTACATGAACAGCAAATTAGCTCCTAGTTCAGAAGCTGCGACAGTCGCTCCAGAAACAGCTACAGCCGCTGTAGAAAGCGCAAGTAACGACCTAAACCCTGATCATGTTCAATCAACCATGATGGAAGTGGTTGCCGACAAAACAGGTTACCCAGCAGAAATGCTCGACCTAGCGATGGACATGGAAGCAGACCTTGGTATCGACTCTATCAAACGTGTTGAGATTCTAGGTACAGTTCAAGACCAGCTACCAACGCTGCCAGAACTAAACCCTGAAGACCTAGCTGAGTGTCGTACGCTTGGTGAAATCGTTACTTACATGCAAAGCAAGCTATCCGCTGTTGCACCGGTAGCAACTCCAAAAGCTGAATCGGTAACGCCTATCGCAGAAACAGCGACAGCGGAACTTCCTCCACACAATGAGGTAGCGCTAAAAAAGCTACCAGCGGCAGATAAACTCGTCGATTGTTTCTCAAAAGACGCTTGCGTCGTGATCACAGATGATGGTCACAACGCTGGTGTTCTAGCAGAAAAGTTGACCGCTAACGGCATTCAAGTTGCCGTAGTGCGTAGTGCCCTTTCTGCCGCGTCACCTTTAAACAGTGAAATCGCAAGCTACACGCTCAACAGCGTCGATGATGCTGGTGTGATTACAGTTATTAACGACATTGAAGCAGACCTTAAAACGTCGAACAAAGTGATTGCTGGCTTCATTCATTTACAAGCTATCGTTGATGCGAAACAAAGCAACGAGCAAGCGGTTAACTTGAATGCAGACTCAAGAGCTTCACTAACCACAGCGTTCTTATTCGCGAAGCACCTAAATGGCCAACTGAATGCCGTTTCTGGTCGTAGTGTGTTCTTCACACTAAGCCGTATCGATGGTGGCTTTGGTTACCTAGATACTAAGCAACTAGCGAATGCAGAACTTAACCAAGCAGCACTGTCTGGTCTAACTAAGACACTGAGCCATGAATGGTCAAACGTGTTCTGCCGTGCATTGGATGCTGACGTTTCTATTGATGCTCGTCACCTAGCTGAAGCTATCACAAGCGAACTGTTCGATATCGATACCAACACGGTTGAAATCGGCCTTAGCCATGCAGAAAACGGGGAATCTGGTCGTTCAACATTGATTGCGGCAACACCGGGTGCTGCACAAACGAAGAACACAGGCGCTCAACTCACCAAGAGCGACAAAATTCTCGTAACTGGTGGCGCTAAAGGCGTGACGTTTGAATGTGCACTGACGCTTGCTAAGCAATGTAAGTCTCACTTCATTCTTGCAGGTCGTAGTAAGCATATTACTTCAGCTGAGCTACCTCAGTGGGCACAAGGCAAGCAAGAGAAAGAGCTAAAACCAGCGGCTATCGCTCACCTACAAGCAACAGGTGACAAACCAACGCCGAAGAAAGTTGATGCTTTGCTGAAACCTGTATTAAGCAGCCTTGAAATCAACGCAGCACTTGCCGCTTTCAACGAGATTGGCGCGAGCGCTGAGTACCTAAGCCTAGATGTGTCGAACCATGAGTCAGTAGCGAAAACGCTGGCGAATTTCGACGGTATCACGGGGCTTATCCACGGCGCAGGCGTACTGGCTGACAAGCACATTCAAGATAAAACACTCGATGAACTGAACATGGTTTACGGCACCAAAGTGGGCGGACTAGAAGCGGTTCTTGGTGGTCTTGATAGCAGCAAGCTAAAACTGATTGCGATGTTCTCTTCGGCGGCGGGTTTCTACGGAAACACTGGCCAAAGTGATTACTCGATGTCTAACGAGATCCTAAACAAAGCGGCTCTACAATTGTCTGCTCGCAACCCTCAAGCGAAAGTGATGAGCTTCAACTGGGGACCGTGGGACGGTGGCATGGTTAACGCAGCACTGAAACGTATGTTCACAGAGCGCGGTGTGTACGTAATTCCTCTTCAGGCAGGTGCAGAGCTGTTTAGTTCTCAACTACTGAACGAAACTGGCATTCAGCTGCTGGTTGGTACGAGCATGCAAGGTTCTGACAACAAGGAAGCTGCTGTAAAAAAGCTTAATGCGGAGTCTGTGCATCTTGCAAAGAGTCCGCTGAATACAAGCATCACTGTGACACGTCATCTTGATCCTAAGGCTTTGCCTTTCATTCAAGATCACTGCATTGCCGGTAACCCAGTGTTACCGACAGTGTGTGCCATCCAATGGATGCGTGAAGTGGCAGAGCAACTGTTAGGGGTGAACGTTAGCGTTCACAACTACAAACTGCTTAAGGGTGTGATTTTTGATACTGATAAAGTGCAAGAGCTAAAACTGGTTCTTTCCTCTGATGCTAAATCAAAAGATCAGCTAAAAGCGGTGATCAGTTGCCAAGAGCGACCACAGTATCAAGCTCAGTTGCAAGTTGCCTCTGTGCAAGTGTCTGAAGATGTTCAACAAGCGTCAGAAAAGCGCTTTGAAGCCAACACTCCAGCACCTGTAACAACGGCACAAGATCTATACAGCGACGGCACTCTGTTTCACGGACCAAGACTGCAAGGTATTACCTCAGTTGAACGCTTTGACGACTTAGGCTTACTGGCTCAGTGCCAATTGCCTCAGATTGAAAACAGCGACTGCGGATCATTTATTCCTAAGCAAGGTTTTGGCGATAGTCAGCCATTTGCTGAAGATTATCTGTTGCAAGCAATGCTGGTATGGGCTCGATTGAAATACGGCGCGGCAAGCCTACCGTCTGCAATCAGTGAGTTTGTTTGTTACGCACCGATGCACAATGGTGACCAAGGTTGGCTAGAGCTGAGCGTGATAAAAAGCACGGCTCGTTCGCTGCAAGCTGATATCTCGCTTTACCACCAGGATGGTCGTTTAAGCGCAGTAATGAAAGGTGCAAAAGTCACCATCAGCAAGAGCTTAAACGACGCATTTTTGCCGAAGTCTAGCTCAGCAGTATCGAAGAAAGAGGCTACTAAGAACGCAGAAAAGGAGCAATTGTCATAGTGACTGTTCCTTCTAATAAAGCGATGCCATTGCGCATCGCTCTTTTAGCTCAGCCAGCAAACGCGGCTGAGCTTTCTGCCGACTTATTCCCCTCGTTCCCAGACATGATAACTGTTGTGGTTGATGGCAATTTTAATCAAGCACTTAGCCGTGCGATTGAGACTGTAAATCAAGGCACTGCTGTTAAACTCTGTTTGGATTCTCACTCACCATCATTGTTGATGTTAAGTGCGTTGAATGCTGCTCAGAATAAGATTCACCCACACGCGAATTTAGCGGGCTTTGCCGAAACTCTCGATCTAAATAATGGAGATAGCGTTCAGCTTGCTCTAGAGATGTCACGCCGCCCCGCTTCAGATTTAAGCCATCAACAGCAATACTCAACCCTATCTGCTTCGCAGCAGTTTGATGAATTGTTGAATATGGTTAATGCGATATCGAGCCGTTCATTACCTAACCATTACTGGTTCACTGAGCCGAACAAAGCGCGTGTTGCATCATTGACCTTCAATGACAATAGCCAAAAATCCACCAGCCTGATATTGACTCAAGCGACAGGTTTGCAAGAACCAAAACCCTTGCTATCAAGCGAGCGTTTGATGTTTGTGGTTTCAGGCAACGAACAAGCCGATTTGGTTTATCAGCTAGCTTCACTAAGAGCAGAGCTTAAATGCGTTAACGACTCAGAGGACAGCGAACTTGCTATCGCCAGCTTAATGCATTCAAACCTAAGCCACTTTCAAAGCGTTCAGCACAATGCAGGACTTAGCGCGAACATCGTGATTCAAGCGGCTTCAATCGATGCTGCACTACAAGAGATCACAGCGCTAGAAAATGCGTTGCCAAAAGTAATGGCTGACAATAACCAATACAAAACGCCAGCGGGCAGTTGTTTCTCACCGAAGCCTCAAAGCAAAGGTGGCGTTGCATTTGTTTACCCTGGTGTTGGCACGGTTTATCCCGGTATGTTGCGTGAATTTCACCACCATTTCCCACAGTTATTTGCCCGCTTAGAGCGCGAAGGTAACTTGAAAGAGATGCTACAGGCTGAAAAAACCTATGCTGACGATGCGCAAGAAATGTCGCTCAGTGAGCTGGCAATTGCAGGTGTGGGCAGTAGTTATCTGTTAACACAACTGCTGTGTGATGAATTCAAAGTGCAGCCAGATTTCGCCTTGGGCTATTCCAAGGGTGAAGCCTCCATGTGGGCGAGCTTGAATGTTTGGAAAAACCCACATGCGCTGATTGAGATGACTCAAACTAGCCCTATTTTCACGACGGCTATTTCTGGTGAACTCACCGCAGTGCGTCAAGATTGGCAGCTGAACGGCGACGAAAGCATCCAATGGAACAGCTTTGTGGTTCGCAGTAATGCGCAAGCGATTGAGGCTCTGTTACCAGAATTCCCACGCGCTTATCTCGCTATCATCCAAGGTGACACTTGCGTACTGGCAGGTTGTGAAAGCACATGTCGTGCATTGCTCAAGAAACTGGGTAAACGTGGCATTGCCGCTAATCGTGTTACTGCAATGCACACCACACCAGCACTAAGCCAGCATAGCCAAGTACGCGATTTTTACACACAACCACTGTTCGGCGAGTTGCCAAAGCATATCCGCTTTATCAGCGCAGCCGGTCTACCGACTGGCGCACCAATCAATATCGACAGCGACAGCATCGCCCTTTCGATTGCCGACACCTTCTGTTCAACGTTAGATTTCACCGCGTTGATCCAGAGTGCGCGTCAACAAGGTGCTCGCCTGTTTGTCGAAGTCGGTGCCGATCGTCAAACCAGCACATTGATCGACAAGATCAATCGTAGCGACAACGTAGCCGACCAATACTGCACAATCGCTTCCAATGCCAAAGGCGGTGACGATGTTGTCACGCTCATCAAATGCATTGGTCAGCTCATTACTCATCAAATCCCACTGTCTGTCGAGCCACTAATTCAAGGGCTAGAACAACAGATCACCGCCGCTAAGCAATTAAGTGGTGTGTCTAAAGGTAGCGCAGTGAATCATCAAGGAGAGCTAGTATGAGTTCTCAATCGAACCAGTATCAGGCTCAAGCTAAGAATAACCAGCAAGTGAAGTGCAATAAGATCGCGATTGTTGGTATTGCTAATCAATACCCAGAAGCGGATACGCCAAAAGACTTTTGGCATAACTTGCTGAATAAAAAAGATTCTCGCACCACATTAAGCGCTGAAAAGTTAGGTGCTAAACCTGAAAGCTATCAGGGCGTGCAAGGCGAATCAGACCGCTTTTACTGTGACAAAGGCGGCTACATCGAAAATTTCAATTTCGATAGTAATGGCTACCGCTTAACAGCAGAATCATTCGACGGTGTTGACCAGAGTTTCCTATGGGCTTTGGATACCAGTCGTAAGGCGTTAGTCGACGCCGGCATTGATTTAAATGCCGATGTTTTAGAGCGCACAGGCGTGATCATGGGTGCCCTTTCGTTCCCAACCACACGCTCAAACGACCTGTTTCTGCCGATGTATCATTCAGTGGTCGAAAAAGCACTACAAGCTAAATTAGCTAATGACCAGTTTTCACTGCTACCAACCAATGAAACCGCGCAAAACCTCAATCCTATCAATGGTGCTGCAGCACATAACGCCTCTAAGTTAGTGGCTGATGCATTGGGTTTAGGCAACGTGCAACTTAGCCTAGACGCGGCATGTGCAAGCTCAGTGTATTCATTGAAGTTAGCGTGTGATTACTTGAACACAGGCAAAGCCGACATGATGTTGGCAGGCGCGGTATCCGGTGCTGACCCATTCTTTATCAACATGGGTTTTTCGATCTTCCACGCTTACCCTGACCACGGTGTGTCGGTTCCGTTTGATAGCAACAGTAAAGGGCTGTTTGCTGGCGAAGGTGCGGGTGTTTTAGTCCTAAAACGCTTAGCTGATGCAGAGCGTGATGGCGACAATATTTACGCAGTCGTCAGCGGTATTGGCTTGTCGAACGATGGCCGTGGCCAGTTCGTATTAAGCCCAAACAGCAAGGGACAAGTACAAGCCTTTGAACGCGCTTACTTGGCTTCAAACCTAACACCAGACAGTATCGAAGTGATTGAGTGTCACGCAACCGGCACACCATTAGGTGACAAGGTTGAGTTAACCTCAATGGAGCGTTTCTTTGCTGACAAATTGAATGGTTCTAACCCGCCATTGATTGGCTCTGCGAAGTCCAACCTCGGTCACTTGCTGACTGCGGCAGGCATGCCGGGGATCATGAAGATGATCTTTGCGATGAAAGAAGGTGTGCTTCCGCCAAGTATTAACTTGGACAAACCACTGTCTTCGCCAGAAGGTTTATTTGGCTCACAGACTCTACCAACTCAGGTCCAACCTTGGCCAAGTAAAGCGGGCAACCCAGAGCGCTGCGCGGGTGTTTCTGTATTTGGTTTCGGTGGTTGTAACGCTCACTTACTGCTTGAAGCGTATTCAGACACTCGTCATGTAAACCAGACTTTAGAGTCGGCTTCTCCAAGCCTACAACCGTCTAATTTAAGCATTACAGGCCTCGCGTCTCACTTCGGTTCTCTGCAAAGTATCAATGCACTGAGCACTGCGATTGAAACCAACAACGATGCTTTCATTGCTTTGCCTAAGAAACGCTGGAAAGGCTTAGACCAACATCCAGAACTCCTGAATCAGTTTGGTTTACCCGGCATTCCAAACGGAGCCTACATCGATCAATTCGATCTCGATTTCCTTCGCTTCAAAGTGCCGCCAAATGAAGATGACCGTTTGATCTCTCAGCAGTTGCTACTGATGAAAGTCGCAGACGAAGCCATCAAAGATGCCAAGCTTGTTGCAGGCCAAAAGGTTGCGGTTTTAGTCGCGATGGAAACTGAGCTTGAGATGCACCAATTCCGTGGACGCGTAAACCTGCATAGCCAACTGGCAGACAGCTTTGCCAACATGGGTATCGAACTAACTCAAGACGAATACCAAGCGCTAGAAACCATCGCGATGGACAGTGTGATGGACGCAGCCAAGCTGAACCAATACACCAGTTTCATCGGCAACATCATGGCTTCGCGTATCTCTTCATTGTGGGACTTTAACGGCCCTGCCTTTACGATTTCAGCCGCTGAACAATCAGTTGCTCGTTGTATCGATGTCGCGCAAAACCTAATGTCGCAAGAGTCGATGGACGCCGTTGTGATTGCCGCCGTCGACCTAAGCGGCAGTGCGGAACATGTGATTCTGAAGAACAGCATGAGCCCAGTGTCACTTGCTCCAAAATTCGGACAACCGCAAGACGGCAGTTGGAATGTGGGCGAAGGCGCAGGTGCAATTGTTCTTGTGGAAGAAGGTCGAGTAGCGAGCAACCAAGATACGGCTTACGGCAGCATCAACGCATTAGCCTTTGGCTCAAGCGAGCGTAACAACGCCGTTGTTGATGAGTTACTGACTCAAGTCGGTATGAGCTCGAACGATGTTTCTCTGCTTGAGCTTAACCATGCACCAGAGTCTTCGTCTCATCAGTTTTCATCTCTAAGTTTAGGGAACACAAAGACGACTCAAGCAAGTCAACGTGTTGGTCACTGCTCTGCAGCCTCTGGCATGGCAAGCCTGCTACACGGTCTGCTCAACCTGAACCTTGAGTCTCTGGATCCAAATATCAGCTCTAAGAGCGCGATGGTTGCCAACATCAGCGAAGGACAATGTTCACAGCTGCTACTAAGCCAATCGAGTGTTGAATCTCAATCACTTTCCGTTCGTTTAAGCAGTGAACTGGCGAGTGATGCTAAACGTCAATTGGTTAAGCAAGTGACTCTTGGTGGTCGCGATATCTATCAACATATTGCCCAAACCCCAGTGACTAACTTAGCAACGATTCAACAGAAAGCTTCTGGTAAACAAGCAGCAAGAGTCGCGTCGGTTCCAACGACAGCAAGCATTCAAGCAGCTCTTGTGCAAAAAGAGTTAGAGAAGAAAGCATTAGCGCAGAACGCGGTAGAGCCAGTCATCGAAACTCCTACATCAGTATCCCCTACTCTGGCGCCAACTCGCCACAGTCAGCTAACAGGTAACCACAGCAATATGACTCATGTCCTATCCGCTAAAAATGGCGAATCGAATATCGACGCTAATACGGATGCAGCATTACAGCCGTCTGTAACACCACACAACCAAGCTTTTGCTCAAAACCAGCAAGCGGCGCAGCAAGTACACAAAGCATTCCTGCACACTCGTGCCCAAGGCATGCAGATGGCTGATGCGCTATTAAAAGCACAGCTAAACGCAGTGACATCTGGTTTAGATAGCAATGCCATTTCTCTACAAACGAATGGTCAACAAACGACTGGTCAGCAAACATCAGCTCAGCCTGTTCAAACTCAACCAGCTCAGGTTCAGTCAGCGCCGGTAAACGCACTTGCGACACCTGCACCAGTAAAACCTATCCGTAAACCATGTATCTGGGATTACGATGATTTGGTTGAATACGCGGAAGGCGACATCGCCAACGTATTTGGCCCTGACTACGCGATCATCGATAGCTACTCGCGCCGCGTTCGCCTACCAACCACCGACTACCTACTGGTATCTCGTGTAACTAAGCTAAACGCGACCGTTAACGAGTATAAGCCAAGCACAATGACCACCGAATACGACATCCCAGTTGATGCGCCGTATCTTGTTGATGGTCAGATCCCTTGGGCTGTTGCAGTTGAATCTGGTCAGTGTGATCTAATGCTGATCAGCTACTTAGGTATCGATTTTGAAAACAAAGGCGAGCGAGTTTATCGCCTGCTTGATTGTACGCTGACTTTCCTTGGTGACTTGCCTCGTGGTGGCGATACGCTGCGTTACGATATCTCAATCAACAACTTTGCTCGCAATGGCGACACGTTGCTGTTCTTCTTCTCGTACGAATGTTTCGTTGGCGACAAGATGATCCTGAAAATGGATAACGGCTGTGCAGGCTTCTTCACTGATGAAGAGCTAGCAGATGGCAAAGGTGTGATTCACACTGAAGATGAAATTAAGGCGCGTAAGCTTGCAACTAAGCAACGCTTCGACCCTATGTTGCATTGCCCTAAAACGCAGTTTAACCACCAAGAATTACGTCATCTACTGACTGCTAACATTGCAGAGTGTTTTGGCCCAACTCACCAATCCAATAGCCACCAGCCTTCTCTATGCTTCAGCTCAGAGAAGTTCATGATGATCGAAAAGGTTAGCCATGTTGAACCACAAGGTGGCACATGGGGACTTGGTCTGATTGAAGGTCACAAGCAACTAGAGCCTGAGCACTGGTACTTCCCTTGTCACTTCAAAGATGATTCAGTAATGGCTGGCTCTTTGATGGCAGAAGGTTGTGGTCAACTGCTTCAGTTCTTCATGATGCACCTTGGCATGCACACGCTTGTCCAAAATGGTCGTTTCCAACCACTTGAAAATGCCCCTCAACAAGTACGCTGTCGTGGTCAAGTTCTACCACAATCGGCAGAACTGACTTACCGCATGGAAGTGACTGAGATTGGTCTGAGCCCTCGCCCATACGCAAAAGCCAACATCGATATTTTGCTGAACGGCAAAGTGATTGTTGATTTCCAAAACTTGGGTGTGATGATCAAAGAAGACGACGAATGTACTCGTTACCTACCTTCTTTAGAAACAGCTGTCGCGACCCCTGTTATCGAAAACTTGGGCCATACGCCAGCAATGAACCAACAAGCTTCAGCAAATGCGCCATTGATGGCTCAAATTGAAGACCTAGAAACTGCACCAAACAAAGGTGTCGTTCCTCTTCAACACGTTGAAGCTCCGATAACGCCTGATTACCCGAACCGCACACCCGATACGGTTCCATTCACGCCTTATCACATGTTCGAATTCGCGACTGGCGATATCGAGAAATGTTTCGGTCCTGATTTCTCTATCTACCGTGGAATGATTCCACCACGTACTCCGTGTGGCGACCTACAGCTAACTACTCGTGTTGTTGAGATCGACGGTAAGCGTGGCGACTTCAAGAAGCCTTCATCGTGTATCGCAGAGTACGAAGTGCCAGAAAATGCATGGTACTTTGATGAAAACAGCCACCAGACCCTAATGCCTTACTCGGTATTGATGGAGATTTCACTGCAACCAAACGGCTTTATCTCTGGCTACATGGGCACAACACTGGGCTTCCCAGGTGAAGAACTGTTTTTCCGCAACCTAGATGGCAGCGGCAAAATGCTGCGTAACGTCGACTTGCGTGGCAAAACAATTACCAACGATTCTCGTCTGCTTTCAACAGTAATGATGGGCACCAACATCGTACAGAGCTTCAGCTTCGAACTGAGCACTGACGGCGTGCCTTTCTACCAAGGTACAGCGGTATTTGGTTACTTCAAGGGCGCAGCACTGAAAGATCAGCTGGGTTTGGACAACGGTAAAGTAACTCACCCTTGGCACGTTGATAACAATCGCACGCCGGATGTAAACATCAACCTACTAGACAAAACGACGCGTTACTTCAATGCACCTGTTTCTGCTGCTGGTGAAGTACAAGAGCACTACCAACTGGCTGGCGGTCGCTTGAACTTTATCGATACGGTGCAGATCACCAGCGATGGTGGTAAAGACGGTCTGGGTTACCTATACGCTGAGCGTACGATTGACCCAAGCGATTGGTTCTTCCAGTTCCACTTCCATCAAGATCCGGTAATGCCAGGCTCTCTAGGTGTCGAAGCGATCATCGAACTAATGCAAACCTACGCGCTAAACAAAGACCTTGGCGCTGGCTTCCGCAATCCGAAGTTTGGTCAAATTCAATCTGAAGTGAAGTGGAAATACCGTGGTCAGATTAACCCTCTGAACAAACAGATGTCACTGGATGTACACATCACCGCAATCAAAGACGAAGACGGCAAACGCATCATCGTTGGCGACGCAAACCTGAGCAAAGATGGTCTGCGTATTTACGAAGTGAAAGACATCGCGATTTGTATCGAAGAAGCATAAGCCTGACAGAGAACTAGGAAAGAATTTAGTATGACAACTCAAACTACAATCAATAACGAAAAGCTATCTCCGTGGCCTTGGCAGATCGAAGAGAGCACAACTCGCTTTGATAACGCAGCAATGTCGACAATATTGAAAGACTTAAGCCTTGCTTGTTACGTCGTGAACCACCCAGAAAAAGGCTTAGGTGTTAGCCAACAAGCTGAGATTGCATCGGGCGATTCAGCAAGCTCAGCGAACAACCAACCTGTTAGCGCCTTTGCTCCAGCTCTTGGTACACAAAGCCTAGGCGACGAAGATTTTCGTCGCTGTCATGGCGTGAAATACGCTTACTATGCGGGCGCAATGGCAAACGGCATTTCATCTGAAGAGTTGGTGATTGCGCTTGGCCAAGCTGGCATTCTTTGTTCATTTGGCGCGGCGGGCTTAATCCCGTCTCGCGTTGAGCAAGCGATCAACCGTATTCAAGCAGCACTGCCAAACGGTCCTTATGCGTTTAACCTGATTCACAGCCCAAGCGAACCCGCTCTAGAGCGCGGCAGTGTAGAGCTGTTTTTGAAGCACAAAGTGAAAACCGTTGAGGCTTCAGCCTTCTTAGGTTTAACACCGCAAATCGTTCACTACCGTGCCGCTGGCCTTAGCCGTAATGCACAAGGTGAGATTCAGATTGGAAACAAGGTTATTGCTAAGGTAAGCCGTACTGAAGTCGCGAGTAAGTTCATGCAACCAGCTCCAGCTAAAATGCTGCAAGCTCTAGTTGATGAAGGTCGAATCACAACAGAACAGATGGAACTGGCGCAGCTGGTTCCTATGGCTGATGACATTACTGCAGAGGCCGATTCTGGTGGTCACACCGACAACCGTCCGCTAGTAACACTGCTACCAACGATTCTTGCACTGAAAGAGCAGATTCAAGCTCAGTACCAATTCAAAACACCGCTACGTGTTGGCTGTGGTGGTGGCGTAGGCACGCCTGACGCTGCTCTAGCGACGTTTAACATGGGTGCTGCTTACATTGTTACTGGTTCAATCAACCAAGCGTGTGTTGAGGCTGGCGCGAGCGAACACACACGTAAGCTGCTTTCGACAACTGAAATGGCTGACGTGACTATGGCTCCGGCGGCCGACATGTTCGAAATGGGCGTGAAACTGCAAGTGGTTAAGCGTGGCACCTTGTTCCCAATGCGTGCCAACAAACTGTATGAGCTATACACACGTTATGACTCGATTGAAGCGATTCCAGTAGAAGAGCGCCTTAAGCTTGAGAAGCAAGTATTCCGTTCAACACTGGATGACATTTGGGCAGGGACTGTGGCGCACTTTAACGAGCGTGACCCTAAACAGATCGAACGTGCTGAAGGCAACCCGAAGCGTAAGATGGCGTTGATTTTCCGTTGGTACTTGGGCCTTTCTAGCCGTTGGTCAAACACAGGTGAACAAGGTCGTGAGATGGATTATCAAGTATGGGCTGGCCCGGCACTTGGCGCATTCAACGCATGGGCAAAAGACAGCTATTTAGATAATTACCAACAGCGTAATGCCGTTGATCTTGCTAAGCATCTGATGCACGGTGCTGCGTACTTAGCTCGTGTTAACCTGCTGACTTCGCAAGGTATCAAGCTTGATCCAGAGCTAGCACGCTGGAAGCCGACGCAAAGAATGGCCTAGGCATTTCAATACAGCGTTAATTAAGTTCAACGAATAAAAAAAGCGACCTTAACGGGTCGCTTTTCTTTTAGTTATTCTTCTTAAACTAGCTAAGAGATTAAGATTTCTGCATACGCTTTTTCAGTCGAGCTAAGTCAATTTCACTAGAACGAACAGTCAACTTAATACACTCGTAATCGTACTCTTCTTTAACCACACTCATGTTTGAACGAATCTCACCGATGATGCCTTGGCCAGAATAAGGGATAGTGATCTCTTCTTCGATCATGCCTTCTTCTGCAACACCAACGATGTATTTGTGCAGTTTAGTGATATCTAACGGATCACGAGTCGACGTTAGCATCGCATCTGGGAATTCTTCGATCAGCTCTAATTGCTGTTCTTCAGTCAATCTATCGCACTTATTCAGCACTAATAGTTTTTCGCTACCTTCAACGCCCACTTGTGCTAATACGTCGTGTACAACATCAAGTTGTGCGCGGAATGAAACGTCAGAAGCATCAACCACATAAAGCAACAATGAAGCATCATGCGCTTCTGCTAGCGTTGAGTGGAACGAAGCAACCAGATCGTGTGGCAATTTCTTGATGAAACCAACCGTGTCTGAAACCAAGATACGTGGCTGAGTAATCGGTTGAAGTGCACGAACCGTAGTATCTAGTGTTGCGAACAGTTTATCTTCTCCCACCACTTCGGTTGCGGTCATTGCACGCATCATCGAAGATTTACCGGCATTGGTGTAGCCAACTAAAGCAACAGTGAAAAGCTCTGCGCGCCTTGTGCGTCGAGTCTTCATTTCATCTTGTACGCTTACTAGCTCACGCTTAAGCGCAGCAATTTGGTCACGTACGTTACGACGGTCTAGCTCTAGTGAAGTTTCACCGGCGCCCTGACCCATTTGACGCTCTTTATCGCCCTCAGCCGTTTCACGAAGACGTGGCACTAAGTAGTTTAGACGAGCGATATCAACTTGCAGACGAGCAGTACGAGTACGGGCGTGACGGCTAAAGATTTCGATGATGATGCCAGTACGGTCAAATACTTCCACACCCAAACTCGCCTCAACAGTACGCATTTGAGATGGGCTTAAATCACAGTCAAATACCACAACATCAGCAGCACCGTATTGGAAGTTGCCCGTTGGAAGATCATCAAAATCTAGCTCATCGATTTCAGAATCAAACAAACCCGACTCATCAAGAAAGTCTTCATCTTCAGCTTCTTCAATAGAGCCTTGGTAACCAGTTAGATGTGCAATTTCGGCAAGCTTACCCGCACCCAACACATTCTGTCTTTGAGATGAACTGTGGTGTTGCGATTGCGTACCGACGACTTTAAACCCTAGGGTTGTCACTAAGCGAGCAAGTTCGGCAAGAGACTCTTTTGCTTCGTCACCTTTAAAATCCGGTGTCGTAATAGAAATAAGTAAAGCGTTATTCGCCGCTGGTTTTGCTGTTAGTTTCATGTATTCTTCTGTTTATGCACCAAGGTGCAGCCTAGTTTCTGGTCTAAAGTAGTGTGATCCTACGCGTTTCTACGTCAGCTTTATAGAGCTAAGGGATACTAAATCACGATATTATTGCAGTAGAAGCATATATATCGTTTATCCCTCTGTTTTTATAAGGGATAAAAAGCAAGTATAGACAACGAAAAAGGCAGCATCACGTTACTTATTAGTAGTTGGTGATACTGCCTTTGATTTAGACATGAACTTTGATTGTTAAACTAACTCAGCAACTAGCAGTTAGAAGTCGATTCTCGCTTCGGTTTGAGCATCGAAGAATACCGCCTTTGATAAATCAAAATGAAGCGGTGCCATTTGCCCAACCGACACTTCAAATTCTGGCGATAAACGACACGCGACTTCTTGATCGTTCACTTTAACCATTGCGATGGTATCTGGCCCTGTTGGTTCTAATACTTCCAATTGCAGGTCTAGCTTTGTGGTTGCCGACACATCATCACCTTCTTGCTCGGTAATGTGCTCAGGACGTAGCCCTATTACCAATTCCTTGCCGTCTTGGTCGCGCATACTTTGTGGTAAACGAATGTGGTGTTCTTGATCTGCCGTGCCCACAACCTTAATGATTGGATTCTGATCGTCATCCAAGTCCACCATGGTTTTAATGAAGTTCATTGATGGTGAGCCCATAAAGCCCGCTACGAACATGTTGTTTGGCTTGGTGTAGATCTCTTTTGGTGTGCCGAGTTGCTGCAGTTCACCGTCTTTCATTACTGCGATGCGATCCGCAAGAGTCATAGCTTCGATCTGATCATGGGTCACATAAACAATCGTGGTATTCAGCTTCTGGTGCAGACGTTTAATCTGATGGCGCATTTCAACACGCAGCTTGGCATCCAAGTTAGAAAGCGGCTCATCAAATAGATACAGCTTAGGACGGCGAGCCAATGCACGGCCCATCGCGACACGTTGACGCTGACCACCAGAAAGCTGCGACGGTTTACGATCCAGCAATTGTTCAATTTGCAGCATTTCCGCTACTCGGTTTACCTCTGCATCAATATCTTGCTGCGGCATCTTGCGGATCTTCAAACCGAAAGCGATATTGCCGCGTACCGTCATGTTTGGGTAAAGCGCGTACGACTGGAATACCATCGCAATATCGCGATCTTTAGGTTCAACCTGAGCCACATCGACACCATCAATCACGATTTCACCCGAGCTAATATTTTCGAGCCCAGCGATGGTGTTCATTAGGGTGGATTTTCCACACCCCGAAGGGCCGACAAGTATCAAAAATTCCCCCGAATCGATACTAATGTCGATGCCCTTTAACGTTTCGTTGTCCGCGTTGCGATAAGTTTTACGGATCTGTTTTAAATCTAATGTTGCCATGGGTAATTATCCTTTTACTGATCCTGCCGTTAGGCCACGAACAAAATATTTTCCTGCGAAGACATACACCAACAACGTTGGCAGTGCGGCGATGATCGCGGCAGCCATGTCGACGTTATATTCTTTAACACCCGTACTGGTGTTGACTAGGTTGTTTAATGCCACGGTGATAGGCTGAGTCTCTGAGCCCGAATACACCACCCCGAACAAAAAATCGTTCCAAATTGCGGTGAATTGCCAGATCACCGTCACCATGATGATTGGCGTTGAGATCGGTAATAAGATCTTGAAGAAAATCGTAAAGAAACCTGCACCATCAAGTTTTGCCGCTTTGATCAATTCATCAGGAATCGAGATGTAGAAGTTACGGAAAAACAGTGTGGTAAACGCCATGCCATAGATAACGTGCACAATCACCAAGCCGATAGTTGTGTTCGCTAGCCCCATCTTGCCGAGCATGGTTGCCATTGGTAACAACACCACTTGGAATGGGATGAAGCAACCGAACAACAACAAGCTAAAGAACAGATTTGAACCTCTGAATTGCCATTTCGTCACCACATAACCATTAAATGCACCGAGCAATGTTGAAATCGCAACCGCAGGAATCACCATTTGGAACGAGTTCCAGAAGTAGCCTTTGATGCCTTCACATTTCACGCCAGTACAAGCGGTGTCCCACGCTTTATACCAAGCATCGAACACCCACTCTTTTGGCAAGCTCATCAGGTTACCCGCCTTGATATCAGGCAGAGTTTTGAATGACGTCAGCGCCATCACGAACAATGGCATTAAATACACTAAGCAGAAAAAAAGCAGTGCTGAATAAATAAAGATTCGAGCAAAATTGATGTTATTCATCATGACTTTTTCTCCCTAAGTTCAGAGTAAAGATAAGGCACGAGAATCGCTAAGATACCGGCAAGCATCATCATGGCACTGGCAGCACCAAGGCCAATTTGTCCGCGAGTAAAGGAGTGTGCGTACATAAATAGCGCAGGAAGATCCGATGAATAACCGGGGCCACCTGCCGTCATTGCGGTCACAAGGTCGAAGCTCTTAATCGCAATGTGCGACGTAATGATCACCGCACTGAAGACCACTGGGCGCAAGCAAGGCAGAATGATTTTGAGATAGATGGTCGGTAAGCTTGCCCCATCAATTTGCGCCGCTTTGATAATTGAAGAATCGATACCACGCAGACCCGCTAAGAACATCGCCATCACAAACCCTGAAGACTGCCAAAGCGCCGCGATAACCAAGGTATAGACCGACATTTCAGAGTCGACTAGCCAATCAAATTTGAAGTCAGTAAATCCCCAATCTTGCATCAGTTTTTCAATGCCAAGACCCGGATTAAGAATCCATTTCCACGCCGTACCCGTCACAATGAATGACAGCGCCATTGGGTAAAGATAGATAGTACGAATCGCTCCTTCTTGACGGATATTCTGGTCAAGCAATACCGCTAAACCAACACCAAGCAAGATAGCAATCGCCATAAATAGAAAACCAAACAAACCGAGGTTGGTGATTGAGGTGATCCAGCGGTCGTTATCCATCAGCTTTTCATATTGGGTTAAACCAACGAAGTTAAAGCTCGGCAAAAATCGAGAGTTGGTGAACGACAACGCTGCCGTCCAAAAAATGTAGCCGTAGATACACACCACGGTCACTAACGCGGTTGGCGCCAGTACTATTTTAGGTAACCAATGTTGCAACCTGTCAGCAAAACTCGGTTTCGGTGCAGGCTGGCTCCTTGTGGGTTTTGGAGTCGACTCAGTCAAAACATGCTCCATAACTTATCCTTGTTGCACAATCGAGCCAATGGCTTACCTCTCGGCACCACATCAGCATCACGCATATCAGAATTGGGAGTAAGAGTAGATAGGCTCCCTACGAGCCTACCCACCCTGGGGGTTTGGTGTTAGACCAAGTGAGATTAGATAGCCGCTTTCACTGCTTTTGCTAACTTAGCTGCCGCTTGCTTCGGATCGGCATCTTTCTCGTTGAAGAAGTTGGTCACCACGTCATAAATAGCGCCTTGAGCGTAGCTTGTTGTCGCTAAGCCGTGAGCCATACTCGGAACAAGATCGCCCGATTCAGCACTCGCTTTGAAGGTAGCCATTGAGTCCAACGCACATTGGTCAAACTTAGACATATCCATATCTAGACGTACAGGGATAGAACCTTTGTTAAGGTTGAAGACTTCTTGAAAATCTTTAGTAAGAATGGTTTTCGCTAGGTCTTGCTGCGCTTTTTGGTTCTCTTTGTCACTTAACTCAAAGAACGCAAAGCTATCGATATTGAAGGTAAATTGGCCGTCAGTACCTGGAGCTGGTGCACAGATGTAATCTTTACCCGGCACTTTGCCTGCCGCAGTAAATTCACCTTTCGCCCAGTCACCCATGATTTGCATCGCGGCTTCGCCATTGATAACCATTGAAGTTGCGACGTTCCAATCACGACCTGGAGAGTTGCTGTCGATGTAATCACGCATCTTTTTGAACTTGGTGAACACTTCCACCATTTTGTCGCCAGATAATACGTCCATATCAAGATCAACGAACGCTTTGTTGTAGTCTTCACTGCCTAGTACATCAAGTGCCACGGCTTCGAATACCGTCGCGTCTTGCCAAGGTTGACCACCATGAGCCAATGGAATGAAGCCAGCCGCTTTAATCTTGTCTGCAGCAACAAAGAACTCATCTAACGTAGTTGGAACCGTAACGCCTGATTTTTCTAAAACAACAGGGTTAGCCCAAAGCCAGTTAACACGGTGAACGTTGACAGGAACTGCCACATATTCGCCATCCCACTTCATCACTTTAATTACTACTTCTGGTAGTAGTTCATCCCATTGTTCTTGTTTAGCAGTCGCATCGAGAGACGTTAGAAAACCTAAACCACCCCACTCCTGAATATCATGACCTTTAATCTGCGCGGCAGATGGAGGATTGCCCGATACTGCTCGAGTTTTCAAAACAGTCATCGCACTTTCACCGCCGCCACCAGCAACAGCAAAGTCTTTCCACGTATGGCCTTGTTCTTCAATCATCTCTTTCAGTACCGCAGCGGATTTCGCTTCGCCACCGGCAGTCCACCAGTGAAGCACTTCCACTTCACCAGCTTGAGAAAATGTTGAGGCAGCAAGAAGAGATAGAGTAAGTAGGGTTTTATTGATTTTCATTATAATCTTCCATGTTTAGCGGACTCGACGTCCGGTTCAATAAAGAGTCTACTTATTCTGATTTATAAGATTGAAACAAAAGGTAAGCCCTATGTAACACAATTGTTACATTACACTTCTAGGCCTCTTGGTATATAGACTTTGGCTTCTAAGCCACCTTGAGAGGAGTTGCGAATAATGAGATCTCCGCCGTGTCCATGCAGGATGTTTCGACAGATCCCGAGCCCTAAACCGTGTCCTTGGTCGTCGGTTGCCAGCCTAAAGTAGGGTTCAAAAACCAACTCTAACTTGTCTTCAGGGATACCTTTGCCGTGATCCTGAATCGTCACAATGACCCACACTGAATCACTGCTGATATCGACTTCGGCGGATTGTCCATATTTCACAGCATTGTCGATAAGATTGGTGAGCACGCGTTTAATCGCTAAAGGTTTAGCTACCAAAGGCTCAACCACAGCAGGTTCAAACTCGACCTGAGTTTGGTATTGGTTGTGCAATTCAATCACGGAGAGCATCATCTCGTTGAGATCGATAATGGAATTGTTTTCATGAAGGTCGGTGTCTCTTACTGCTTGTAATGCACCTTTCACCATCATCTCAAGCTCATCAAGATCTTTGTTGAATTTGTCTTTCTTTACTTCGCTTTCCAACAACTCAGCACGAAGCCTGAGTCGGGTGATTGGTGTCTTCAAGTCATGAGAGATAGCAGAGAACAAATGCTCTCGGTCGGCAACATAACGACGAATCCGCTGCTGCATGCGGTTAAAGGCTCTGGTTGCCGTGACCAGTTCAGTCGCCCCCTCTTCTTTCAGTTGGGGCTGCTGAATGTCCATGCTCATTTCATTAGCCGCTCTTGCCAACTTTTTAAGAGGACGTACTTGGCGACGAATCATCAAGTAAGTCAACACCAGTAGAATAAGCGTTGAAGAGATCAAGAAGATCACCTGCTCTCTGCCAAGAATCGTATCGTCGAGTTTCACGTATGGCGCAGGCAACAACGCCGCAATGTACACCCATTCATGGCTGGTTAGCTCTATTTGAACAACCAGAATTGGCGGATTAAGAGGTTCTAACGTTAATGTGTGATGTGCCCACGATCGAGGGAGATCGCTCAAGTAGATGTCATTTTTAAGTAATCGAAGGTGTTCAGGTCGAGAAAAATCTACCCGAACTGATTCGACTTTATTGAGCTTGCTACTTAAAACACTTTCTATCGCTTCTATCGATGCAGTTTTTAAGCGGGTGTCAGGGATAGGCTCAACGACCAAAGCCTCTTTATTGAAAGAAACAAAGAAACGCGTACCGCCCATATTGCGGATCTGATCTAATACGATATGGCGATACTTGACGGGTAGAGATTGGAAGAAAGTCACCGTTGAGGCAAACATGTTTGCCATGCTCGAAGAGGCAGAGCGAATCCCCTCCAGTTCTTTGTGTTTGGATTCGCTATACCAAATAGACGTTGCGATACCTTGAGCAATCACAACGGCTAACAAGGTCAGCAGCAATGTTCTTGCGACCAAGGAGTTTGGTTTTAATCGACTCAACCAGTTCATAGGAAATACTTCATTAGCAAGGTGTTCATTAACAGCACTTGATTATCAGTGTTCATACTGAACAGGCACAGCAAGAATATAGCCATTACCACGCATGGTTTTGATGTAGTGAGGGTATTTGCCACTGTCGCCCAATCGGCTTCTCAGACGACTAAGCTGCACATCAATGCCACGTTCAAAAGGCAGCGCTTCACGGCCTCTGGTTGCGAAAGAGATGGTGTCACGATCAAGAATTTCGTTAGGGCGAGTTAAGAACAACATTAACAAAGAAAAGTCACTGCCCGACAAATCCATCTCTTCTGAGTTTTCATTGTGAGAGATTCGATGCGCGAGCGTATCAAGCGTCCAATCACCAAAGATAATCTGCTTTGGCAGTGCATCACTCGGTTTGTCATCCACCACTTGAACGCGGCGCAATAACGCTTTGATTCGAGCCATTAACTGACGAGGACTAAACGGCTTTGCAATATAGTCATCAGCACCAATTTCCAACCCGATAATCTGATCGGTTTCATCCGATACCGCTGTCAGCATAATGATAGGCACATTTGATTGCTTTCGGACGCGCTGACACAAGGTAAAACCGTCGTCACCGGGCAGCATCACATCGAGCAGAATCAGGTCTGGATAACCTTGACTTTGCAGGTGGGTTTCTAATTCAACACCATCTCCAACAGAAGAGACATCGAAACCCGATTTAGTGAGGTACTCTTCCAGCAGCTCGCGGATTTCTTGATCATCATCCACCACGAGAATTCGAGTATTTGTTAGCATCGCCCAAACCTATTAAATTTACAACTTATTCACATAGTGTATAGGCTGGCCGATTATTTGATTATTGACATGTTTGTAAAGTTAGACGAACAAACAGATAAAGATCACATCTTAGTGACCTCTACTTGTACTTAGCGACTCAAAGAATCATAAGAAGTTAAGAGGAACAGCTGATTTCCATGGCTTTGCCCCACTCAGGCGGCAAGGCAGCAAGATGTTCGTAGTCAGGATGTTCCGCATAAGGGTCTGCCAGCACCACCATTAATGCATCAATATCGCTGCTATCACCGCGCTCAGCTTTATCTATCGCAAGCTGGGCTAGGTAGTTTCTGAGGATGTATTTCGGGTTTACTTGTCGCATCTTTTCACAGCGCTCGGCCACTGAACTCTCTTCCAATTCACAGCGTTGCAAGTAGTTATTCACCCATAGCTTTGTGGCCTCGCGGTCAATAACCAAATCAATCACGTCTTGCGGCGGCAATGTATCTAGGTTCGACAGCGTTCTAAAGAATCTTGGGTAATCGACTTTGTTTTGCGACATCAGCTCGAACAACGATTCAAACAAGCGACTGTCACCTTCGTGTTTCGAAAGCAACCCCAACTTACGACGCATCAACTGGCTGAAGTAACCATTCATTTGCGGTTCGTACTGTTCTAACGCGGCCTCTAAATCGGCTTTATCCACCAGCGGCGAAAGAGAATGAGCCAGTGCCGACAAATTCCATAATCCAATTCTAGGCTGTTGATTGAAAGCGTAACGACCTTGGTAATCCGAATGATTACAGATCAATCTCGGGTCATATTCATCAAGGAAGGCGAACGGGCCATAATCGAAGGTTTGGCCGATGATCGACATGTTATCGGTGTTCATGACCCCATGGGCAAAACCATTCGCTTGCCACAACGCGACCATTTCCGCAGTGCGATCAACAATCTGATTAAACATTGCAGCGTATGGCTTCTCTTCATCAAGACATTCAGGGAAATGCCACTCAATGACTTTATCGGCCAACAACTTATGCTCAGCCAACTGATTGGTATAAAAAAGATGTTCAAAGTGACCGAAACGGATGTGTGACTCAGCAGCACGCACCAACAATGCGCCCCACTCTTGCTTCTCTCGATATACGGGTGTGTCACTGGTCATCATCGCCAACGCGCGAGTGGTTGGGATATTAAGCCCTGCCATCGCTTCACTACATAGGTACTCACGAACGGTTGATCGAATAACAGCACGGCCATCGCCCATACGAGAATAGGGGGTTTTACCCGCACCTTTAAGGTGTAAGTCGAACGTTTCACCGCTTTTCGCGACAACTTGAGCTAATAACAGCCCTCTTCCATCACCTAAGTCAGGGTTATAAGAGCCAAACTGATGGCCTGCGTATTTCATTGCTACTGGCGAGAATTGCTCAGGTTCAACATTGCCCGACAACGTCTCAAGTAATTCCTCTGAGGCATCATCAAATGACGGAAAGCCGAGTTCATCCGCAAGGTTATGGTTCCATGCGAGCCATTGGACATTGCTGAGCGGTGTAGGTTGAATTGGGGTATAGAACAATCGAGGTAATGCAGTAAATCGATTGTTAAATGAAATAGAATCCCAGACAGACATGAGAGATACACTGTAGATAAAAGATAACTTAAGATTATCACAGTTTGATAACAACTTCAGATCAGGTTATGCAGTGAGTTTATTGAGATAAAGGGGGTTAATCAGACAAAGAGATTCGTCAGAGAAAAAGGTTAAGTGGCTAGCCTGATGAGAAGAGCCACATTTAAGAGAAGAAGAGTTCTGACTTTGAAGACTTTTTAATAAGTGTGTTCATAATAAAAACTAAAAATATAGAGCCATAAAGCTGACTACATTAGAGCAAGAATACCCACTAGAGACAGGGTAGAGAAAAGCCAAGTACGGCTGATAACGCCAAAGTTACTGTGTTGAATCATTTCTTGATGCTGCATATGTCTCTCCTTGAGAACGTGATGGTGTAACACCAATATATCGGCTTTTCGCTAAAAGCAGCAAGCATATTAATATTAACCTTTTATGACAGCATTAAGAATTTTCTGTAACTATTCAGCCCTTTGATAAATCGAAAAGTTATGCTCGGCTTGTCGTCGAAAGTAGCGCTCCTGCACCAATAAACACGCCCCCTGTAACACGATTAAATACTTTGGCTCGACCCTTAGCAAATAACCAAGTTGATGACTTTGCACCTAGGTAGGCGTAGACCAATAACCAAGACAATTCCATGACAACGAAGGTCAAGGCGAACACCACAAATTGAGGAAATAGCGCTATCGACGGGTCAATAAACTGAGGGAAAAGTGCGGTAAAAAACAGGATAGCTTTTGGATTACTCGCGCCAACAATAAAGCCACTCACACAATGCTGCGCAGCGCTTTCTTTAACAGGTTGAAAGCCTGCTTGTTGATTCGATAGCTTGTCATAATCTTGCTGACTCGACCGTAGCGACTTCCAACCGAGATAAATAAGGTAAGCACCACCCGTCCACTTAATGATATTAAACACCACTTCTGATGAAGCAATAATTACCCCTAAACCGGTAAACGATAACGTTAAGATTCCGGTAATGGCAGTCACGCTACCCAAGGCGGTAAATATCGATAACTTAAAGCCTGATTGCACACCCTTAGTCATGCACAACAAAGAGCTTGGCCCTGGCGAGGCTGTTAAAATTAACACCGCCAACAAATAATAAATCCATGTATCAAAGCTCATCGCGAATTCTCCTTAACTCACTAAAACGACTAAATATTAAGCACCAATATGTAATAGCTATTCATATTAAGCAACTAAATATTAAGTACATTCACGCTGCGTTGATTACTTAACCCTTAAATTTCAGCAATAAAAAACGCCATGCATTACTGCATGGCGTTTAAATTCAAACGTTTCAAATAGAACGTCTTATAAAGTTCTAACCTTAAGTTTCCAGCTTAATCTCTAAGCTAAGTCCCTATGCTAACAACTATCAGTAACCTAGTCTTTGTAGATAGAGAACTCGTCTGCGCAAGCCACTAACTGCTCACGAGTAATCATGAATACACCGTGACCACCGTTTGAGAATTCAATCCAAGTGAATGGAAGCTCTGGGTACTGATCCATCATATGAACCATTGAGTTGCCGACTTCACAGATCAGAATACCATCATCAGTTAGGTAGTCTGGTGCGTTTGCCAAAATACGGCGAACCAGTTTCAGTCCGTCTGTACCTGCAGCTAGGCCAAGTTCTGGTTCGTGTGTGAACTCATCTGGCAGGCTGTTCATATCTTCTTCGTCCACGTAAGGTGGGTTCGATACGATCAGGTTGTATTTCTCTTTTGGTAAATCACGGAAAAGATCCGAACGGATTGGGAATACTTGTTGCTCCATGCCGTGATCTTGAACGTTCTGCTCTGCAACTTGCAGTGCGTCAGTAGAGATATCAATCGCATCCACTTCTGCATCAGGGAAAGCATGAGCACATGCAATCGCAATACAGCCACTACCCGTACACATATCCATGATACGAACAGGTTCTTCAGTTAGCCAAGGTTGGAATTGAGCTTCAATCAGCTCACCAATTGGAGAGCGAGGTACAAGTACGCGCTCATCAACAAAGAACTCAAGACCACAGAACCAAGCTTTATTGGTTAGGTAAGCCGTTGGGGTGCGATCATTGATACGCTTGATCACACGCTCAACAATGCGTAGACGCTCACTGCTTGTTAAACGAGAGTTCAAAACATGCGGAGGAACATCAATCGGTAGATACAGAGTAGGTAAAATAAGTTGTACCGCCTCATCCCACGCGTTATCAGTGCCGTGACCATAAAATAGGCCCGCTGCGTTAAAGCGGCTAACAGTCCAACGAATCACATCTTGAAGCGTGTGTAGTTCTGATACCGCTTCTTCTACAAAAATCTTATCCAAAATTGTCTCCGAAAAGCGCTACAATACTGCTAATTACGTTTCTAATTTAGAATTCATAACCTGATGAGCAAAAAAGACACCGACTTTGATGACGATTTCGCCCTGTTCAACGATGCAGTAAAGGGCGTTAAAAAGTTGCAACAGGATACCATAGTCCAGCAGCCAAAAAGAAATACCAAGCAAAAAGAAATTACTCGAACGGCCAGACAAGCCAGTGATAGCGAGTTTTACTTCTCTGACGAGTTCATTCCGCACCTTAGTGAGGAAGGACCAACACGTTATGCGCGCGATGATGTCTCTAAATACGAAGTGAAACGTCTACGTCGTGGGGTCTATGTGCCCGACGTGTATCTCGATATGCATGGTATGACGCAACAAGAAGCCAAACGTGAGCTTGGGGCTATGATTGCACACTGTATTAAAGAAAGTGTGGCATGTGCCTGTGTTCAGCATGGTATCGGCAAGCACATCCTGAAGCAGAAAGTGCCACTGTGGTTAGCACAGCACCCAGACGTAATGGCCTTTCACCAAGCGCCTTTAGAGTTTGGCGGCCATGGGGCGCTACTGGTTTTACTTGCTATCCCAGATAAATAGCCATCGACTTGCTCTTTATTCTAAAAAGTACGTCCAGCACCTTGTCGTTTGGTCAAAATAGTCCGTTAGAAACAACAAAGGGCATCTCAATAATCATGAGGTGCCCTTTTATTTATCTTGAGAAAACGGTCTCAGCTATGGATTAATGTTCCAAAGCAACTCGCCTTTTTGTTTTTCAAGGTCGAATTCAATACACGCTAGCCCTGAGGTTGGGAACATAGGTGGCGCCATGCCCGTCGCAAATTCAGCCGTTAAATAGCCCACTAGAGGTAAATGAGAAACAAATAAAATGGTCTCTAGCTTTTCTACTTCAGCCATTGCTATGGTCAAATCAAACACATCGTCGGACATTCCGTAAGGCGTAATATCATCACAGGTTTCTACTTTCTTTCCAGAAAACGCTTGAGAGATTTCTAACCACGTTTCTTGTGCCCTTAAGTATGGGCTCACAAGCACTTTATCGAACTGGCTAAACCCTTGCTCATTTGCAGCTTGAGCTACCGCAAGAGACGCCATTTTACCGCGCTTCGTTAACGCTCGTTCTGCATCCGAGTTAGCAAAATGTTCTGCTTCACCGTGGCGCATTATGAATATTTTCATGTTCAGTCCTGTCTACGTAACATTTCGAAAGTCGATATATCCCATATCAGCGATACGCTACTTAGCGTTTGGCTCTCAAACTAGAGAAACCGCAGTCTATATAAATAATTATATCAAGTCACTTGCTAAAGAGTTCAACTTTCTTAACAATCTTATTAAAAGAAAATAAATCACTGATAAAAATCGATAAAAGTGATTTAGAAGTCACCAAAAAGCACTTCATATCCCAAAATATGATCGCGAGGTTTGCACCTTAAATCATCGCGTACATAATTTAAAAACCACCTTCTCTGGAGATGCATCTGTGCATTTAAGCCCTAATGATGAACATCAATACCGTTACGTAACATTGGATAACGGGTTGAGAGTACTGTTAGTTCACGATCAGAACGCTCAAAAAGCTGCAGCCGCACTCGCCGTTAATGTCGGGCACTTTGATGACCCTACAGACCGAGAGGGTTTAGCTCACTACTTAGAGCATATGCTATTTTTGGGAACTGAAAAGTATCCAAAGGTCGGAGAGTTCCAAAGTTTTATCAGTCAACATGGCGGTAGCAACAACGCTTGGACAGGAACAGAGCACACCTGCTTCTTTTTTGATGTTGAATTGAATGCCTTTGAAACCGCACTCGATCGCTTCAGCCAATTTTTCACGGCTCCCCTGTTCAACGAAGAAGCCTTAGACAAAGAACGCCAAGCTGTTGATTCTGAGTACAAGATGAAACTCAATGACGACTCGCGACGCTTGTACCAAGTTACCAAAGAGCTGGTAAATCACAATCACCCATTCTCGAAGTTTTCTGTCGGTAATATCGATACGTTGGGCGACAGAAACGGTGAGACGATTCGACAAGAGATCTTAGCTTTCCACCAGCAACAATACTCTGCTGACTTAATGACGCTGACACTTTCTGGCAATCAGTCATTAAATGAGATGCAAAGCTGGGTTGAGGATCGCTTTAGCTCGATTACCAATAACAACCTACAAGGCAAGAAGGTTGAAGTACCCATTGTTGGCGAGTTAAGCACTGGCGTACAAGTACACGTAGAACCAATAAAAGAAGTACGAAAACTGATTTTAACTTTCCCAATGCCAAGCATGGATGAACACTATGGTATTAAGCCACTGTCGTTCTTTGCTCACCTATTAGGTTATGAGGGTGACGGCAGCCTAATGATGCAACTCAAGGAAAAAGGTTGGATTACTTCTCTCTCGGCCGGTGGTGGTGCCAGTGGCAGTAACTATCGTGATTTCACGGTCAGTTGTTCATTGACCATCGAGGGTTTGACCAAAACTGATAACATCATCCAAGCCGTGTTCCAGTACATCAAGTTGATTGAGCAACAAGGTATTGAAGAGTGGCGTTACCTAGAGAAGCGTGCGGTTTTAGAGTCCGCTTTCCGCTTCCAAGAGCCCGCAAGGCCACTTGATGTCGTGAGTCACCTAGTGATCAACATGCAACACTACCAAGAGCAAGACGTGGTGTATGGCGATTATAAAATGTCGCATTTCGATGACGAGTTACAACGCTCTATGCTGCCTTACTTAACCACCGATAACATGCGCGCGACCATTGTTGCCCAAGGTTTCGAATACGACCGAGAAGCGAAGTGGTACTTTACGCCCTACTCCGTGACACCGTTTAGCAGCGAACAGCAACAGTGCTTTACCTGCATCAACCCCGGTTGGCAGTTTGAATTACCCGATAGAAACCCATTTATTTGTTATGACTTAGACCCTGCCGAGCTTGAAGAGCAAACTGAATTTCCACAGCTGCTCGAAGAGTTAGACGGATTTATGTTGTGGCACCTACAAGATCATCAATTTCGAGTACCCAAAGGTGTGGTGTATATCGCCATCGACAGCCCACACTCAGTGGCTAGCCCGAGAAACATCGTTAAAACACGCTTGTGTGTAGAGATGTTCTTAGACTCGCTTGAGAAAGATACTTATCAGGCTGAGATTGCCGGAATGGGCTACAACATGTATACCCATCAAGGTGGTGTCACACTCACATTATCTGGATTCAGCGAGAAACAGCCACAATTGCTCAATATGATCCTTGAACGCTTTCAAGCACGCGACTTTAGTCCAACACGTTTCGAAACGATTAAGCATCAATTGCTCAGAAACTGGAATAATGCGTCGCAAGACCGTCCTATTTCGCAGCTGTTTAATGCAATGACAGGGATCTTGCAGCCAAACAATCCTCCCTACTCTGTATTAATTGAAGCGCTGGAAACGATAGAGGTCGATGAGCTATCCTCTTTCGTTCAAGCTATCTTGGCTGAACTTCACGTAGAAATGTTTGTGTATGGCGACTGGAAAAAAGCCGACGCACACAAAATGGCGGAAACACTAAAAGATGCCCTGCGTGTTCAAGACCAAGCGTACGAAGAGTCACTGCGCCCATTAATCATGCTGGGTGAAAACGGCAGCTTCCAACGTGAAGTGGTGTGTAACCAAGATGATTCAGCCATCGTGGTTTATTACCAGTGCGCCGATATTTCACCTGAAAACATTGCGCTGTATTCACTGGCTAACCACTTGATGTCGGCCACATTCTTCCACGAAATTCGTACCAAACAACAGCTAGGTTATATGGTCGGCACCGGTAATATGCCGCTTAACCGACACCCAGGTATTGTGTTGTACGTGCAGTCCCCTAATGCTGCCCCGGCAGACTTATTAGCCTCTATAGATGAGTTCCTCAATGCCTTTTATATGGTGCTGTTAGAGCTGAATGACTATCAATGGCACAGCAGTAAACGCGGCCTCTGGAATCAGATTTCAACGCCAGATACCACCTTACGAGGTCGAGCTCAGCGCTTATGGGTTGCGATAGGCAATAAGGATTTGGAATTCAATCAGAGGGATCGTGTGTTAGAAGAGCTCAAAGGTCTGACTCGCTCCGACATGATGCGTTTTGTCGTCAGCCAACTAAAACCGCGCACCGCAAATCGTCTTATTATGCACGCGCAAGGTAATGCGCATAACGAAGAAGAGAAGCTATCAGCAGGTGTAGAAATAGGCTCTATTGATGAGTTTCAACTGCGCCCGAAAGACTGCGAGCTTGGTTAGTCGTTCCTAACAGAAAGTCCAAAGGTTGATGTTATAGCATCAACCTTTTTTATTGGGTGCAACACAAGAGCAGATCTCCTATTACGCTCCTTCGTCGCTTTAGGAGATGACGGTAGTTTTGATTGAGGTGTGTTGACCACCCTCCTAATCAACACAATAGCTTACTTTTTACATCTCAATCGTCATTCCCAAAAAGGAGAAACGACCGAGTTAGAAATCTCCCACACCAATCAACACTACCTTACAGAACACATCACCCTCCCCCGTCATTCCCGAGAAGGAGGAACGACTGAGCCGGGAAGCTCCTTCTTTTCGCACACTCAAAAAATAAAAAGCCCGCATCAATTGCTTGATACGGGCTTGATAATCAATGTGCTAGAAAGTTACTTCTAAAGAGTATTACTTGTAGAAAGATTCATCCAATCCAGCACGTGTCAGTAGGCCATCACATGGCGCGAAACGATCACCGTACTTCTTAGCGAAGTCGTTCATCATCTCTACCAGTGACTTAATACCTACTTGATCCATATAACGGAACGGACCACCTAGGAATGGCGGGAAACCGATACCGAAAATAGCACCAATATCGCCATCTCTAGGGCTACGGATAATGCCATCATCTAGACAACGAACTGCTTCGTTGAGCATTGGTAACACACAACGCATTGCGATGTCGTTATCGCTTAGCTTAGGTTCAGGTTGTAGCTTAAGCAGCTTGTAAACTGACTTATCAACTTCCTTCTTCTTACCTTTGTAAGTGTAGAAACCTTTGCCACTCTTACGGCCTTTACGGTTGTCATTCAAAAGAATGTCGAATACATCAGGGCCTTGGAAGCGTTCGCCTAATTCATTTACCAGAATCGGGATGATCTTAGCACCGATATCAACACCGACTTCGTCTAGCAAAGTAATTGGGCCAACCGGGAAGCCAAAGTCTAATAACGTGCTGTCGAGCTTTTCAATCGGCTCATTCGCCAATAACAGATGCGCAGCTTCATTCATGTATGGAGCAAGAATACGGTTCACGTAGAAGCCAGCCGTATCTTTAACAACAATCGGAGTTTTACCTTGCTTCTTCGCTAATGCAACAACCGTCGAAATGGTTTCTTCTGACGTTGTTTCATGAGGAATAACTTCAACCAGTGGCATTTTTTCTGCAGGGCTAAAGTAATGAAGACCGACTACGTTTTCTGGTCGTTGCGCCTTCTCTGCAATTTTATGGATTGGCAATGAAGATGTATTGGTCGCGAAGATAGTACTAGGCTTGGCATTGGCTTCAATGTCCGCAACCATTGACTGCTTAAGGTCAAGATCTTCAAATACCGCTTCAATCACAACATCAATATGGTTAAAGCTTGTAAAGTCGATACCACCAGAAAGCTGAAGCATCTTACTTTCAAGGCCAGCTCGGCTCAAGATACGACGTTTACGCTGCTTATCGAACAACTTGTAGTTGTAGTTAAGCGCATTGAGCACACCTTCATTAGACACATCTTTAATACGAACCGGTACTTTCGCTTTAGCAACACTGACGTGGCTGATACCAGCGCCCATTAGACCGCCACCTAACACACCAACACGCTTAACCGCTTTCGGTTCTGCGTCTGCGCCGTGTTCTTTTTTCATTTCAGTCGTTGCAAAGAAAATCGAACGAAGGGCTTTAGATTCTGAAGTCATTACCAGTTCAGAGAAACGCTTCGCTTCATACTGAAGGCCTTTATCAAAGCCGTTCTCAAGGCCGTAACGAATTACATCAAGAATCGCATCGGCTGCAGGGTAATTACCGCGTGTTTTCTGGTTAGTTTTCTTCGAAGCCTGTTCAAAAATAACCTTTCGACCAAGACCTGTACGTGAGATTAGTTTTTCTTTGGTCGAAGCTTGGCTTTTAGACGCCAAACGCTTACCTTTTTTACCGCCTGAGTTCTTTTCGACAAAGCTCTTAGCCACTTCCAGCAAGATAGTTTCTGGCACACAAGCATCCACGACACCTAGCGATTTCGCTTTCTTAGCGCGCAGTTGTTTACCCGTAAGAATAAGGTCTAGAGAAGGCAGTAAACCGATAAGACGAGGAAGACGTTGCGTACCACCAGAGCCCGGTAGCAGACCAAGTTGGACTTCTGGTAAACCAAGGCGAGTTTTGTCTGAGTCTGTACATACGCGGTAATCGCACGATAGTGCTAGCTCTAAGCCACCACCTAAACATGGGCCGTGAATCGCTGCGACAACAGGATAAGGCAAATCAGAAAGCGCTTGGAACATCTCTTGCCCCTGACGAGCGAGAGATTGTGCTTCATCAGCCGTCTTGCAGGCATCAAGCATTCGAACATCAGCGCCAGCAATGAAGTTATCTGGCTTCAATGAATGAACGATTAATCCTTTAACTCGGCTTTGCTTTTCCTTCAACTGCTCGAAGATTGCTTTCATTTCTTCGGCAAACGCCGCTTGTAGCGTGTTCATTTTTTCGTTTGGCACATCGATCGCAAGCCATGCAATATCTTGGTCATCGATAGTTAAAGAAAACGCGGTCGCCGGTTTTACGGCTTCATCGTTTGAAATCGTCTTGTCACTTTTAGATGCAGTCACTGGCTTTGAATCCGTTTTTTTGACTGCTTTCTTTTCTTTTTTCACATCAAGAGTCGTAGACATTATTCTACCTCCAAGATCATTGCTGCACCCAAACCACCAGCTGCACAAGCGGTATTCAGTGCTAAGCCGCCACCGCGACGTTTCAACTCACGTAATGTTTGAGTCATCATTCGTGCGCCAGTCGCTGCAAACGGGTGTCCGTAAGCAATTGAACTACCCAGTACGTTGAATTTCTCCATATCAATCTCACCGATCGCTTTATCGCGGCCAAGATTCTTCTGAGCAAACTCATCGCTGGCAAACATTTTCACATTCGCTAGAACTTGCGCAGCGAATGCTTCGTGCATCTCAATCAGCGTCAAATCTGAAAGCTCTAGGCCTGTGTTCTTTAATACTTGCGAAGTCGCGTAAGTCGGCCCCATCAACATATCAGTCTCAACACCAATCGCTGAGAACGCATAACCACGAATATAACCAAGCACTTCTAAGCCTAGCTCTTTCGCTTTACCTTCGCGCATCAACATCACCGCGGCACCGCCATCGGTAAGAGGCGTGGCATTGGCTGCCGTAACACTGCCGTACTTTCTATCGAATGCAGGGCGTAATTTAGCGTAACCTTCAACCGTTGAATCATGGCGAATGTTGTTATCTTCCGCTAAATATTTTTTATAAGGTGCTGGGAAAGCCGTCATCACTTCATCTTTTATTTTCCCTTCTTTCCAAGCTTGAGAAGCCAAAGAGTGAGAACGATGAGCAAGTGCATCTTGTTCTTGACGGGTAATACCATGAGTTTTCGCCATCTGCTCAGCGGTTTGACCCATTGATAAACCGGTCGAGTATTCGGCAACAGCAGGCGGCACTGGCATCAGATCTTTTACGGAAAGCGTTTTAAGAATCTTAAGCTTTTGACCCATGGTTTTGGTTTTACTCAGCGCTAATAAATTTGCCGCTAACTTTTTCGAAACGCCGATTGGCAATACAGAAGAAGAATCAGCGCCACCCGCAATACCGACATCAATCGTGCCAGCCATAATGCTCTCTGTGACGTTAACTGCCGCTTGGAAGCTCGTTGCACAAGCGCGTGTCACACTGTAAGCATCAGTATTAATGTCCATACCGGTGCCTAATACGATTTCACGCGCAATATTGGGCGCTTCTGGCATCTGCACAACTTGGCCGAATACAACTTGCTCAATAAGCGCAGGATCGACATCCGTTCGTGCAAGCATTTCGCTCACAACTATTTTGCCTAGGTCAACCGCAGGCACTTGGCTAAATTCTGTGCTCTGACGAGCGAATGGGGTTCGTAGTCCAGCGACAACGGCAACACGTTCTCCAGAACGCGTTTTGACTTCCTGTTTGCCCATGGTTTCTCCTTAAAGTTAAGAGGTCTGACCTGAATCATTGTAAAGAAGTTGTTAATTAAATCAAACGAGCGTTTAAATAAACGTGATACGTGTATCTCACGGCTTGAAAATATAACTGCACATTCAGGCGAACCTTTTTGGGGGAAAGGTTGTCCTAAGAGACTAAACTATTGCTAGTTGAGACTGTTATGTGTGGGTAAAGAGTCGATGGTTTTGTATCAGAGTATTTTCTGAAGGCAAAAAAAAACCACACAAAGCTGTGTGGTCGGAATGTATATAAAGCAATTAACTTAACGCCAATTGAAATAATCAGTTTCCTGATTAGGAGAAAGTAAAGTCAGCCTTCAAAAGGAAGTGTCGTCTTGCTCAACATGCTAGCCACGAATGACTAACTAGACGACAAGGTGTACTATAACGGGTTCGAGGCCTTAGATTTTGAAGTAGATCAATTTTAATGTGATTTTACTATTTCCTGCCGATGATCGTTAGCTCTAAAAATATAAAAACGAAGCACAACGTATAGAGGACAGCTATACGCAGAGCAATTATGGAGGCTCGTGTGTCAATAATAAAAATGTTTGGAAAGAAAACAGCCAAGCGTCCGGTCAACTCTGATATGGACAAACAAAGAAAATACGAAGCACTCGTGCGTGCCTATCATCGTGACCTCTTTCGCTACGCCTATTGGTTATGTAAAGACAAAAGCATTGCGGAGGATTTAGTACAAGAGACTTGCCTTCGAGCATGGAAGTCACTCGATAGCCTACAAGATGAAAAAGCCGCTAAGTCTTGGCTGATTACCATCTTGAGACGCGAGAACGCTCGACGTTTTGAACGCAAGCAGTTTGATCTGGTTGATATCGACGATCATGGTAATGATGCTAGTGTCAGTGATGACCCACACCATCAACATCTGTGGTTACAAGCTCAGATCATGAAACTTGAAATTGATTATCGTGAACCTCTTTTCTTGCAAGTGATTGGTGGGTTTAGTGGTGATGAGATCGCAGATATTCTCGACCTCAACAAAAACACGGTGATGACACGTTTATTCAGAGCTCGAAATCAGTTGAAAGAGATGCTGGATACAGAAGAGGCAGAGAGGGGGCAACATAATGGATGATTTGGAATTTCGTCGTCGTGTATTGTCGGAACCTAAACAACGTACACAAGATATTATTGATGCGGCAGCAAATAGCGAAACCAATAGTAACTTTTTAGACGATGTACTATCGCTTGATAAGAAGATCCATTCAGCAATGAACGTGGATGTACCAGACGATCTTGCTGATCGCATTCTCTTCAATCAAACCTCAAGCGAAGAAAGCAAAGTAGTAAGACCTACTTTTGCTCGACGAGCGATGGCAATGGCAGCCTCAGTTGCATTCGTTGCAGGTTTACTCGTTGGCCAAGTTAACTGGGGAAATGCGTTAGTCTCTCCAGCTCAAGCAAGTTTGGCTGATACGGCAATGAAACATGTGGTTAATGAAAAGAGCTTCGTCAGTGGAATTGATGAACAAGTCACATCACAACAGATCAATGCCAAGATGAACCCATTTGCTTTTCAGTTTGATAAAGCGTTTCCTTATCACGTTTACTACCTAAATCATTGTGGCTTTGGTAAGTCCAATGCAATGCACATGGTTTTCCAAGGTGAAAAAGGCAAAGTCACACTGTTTTTAACAGGGATTCCGACTGACAAATCTATCGACTTCGATGAGAAAGGCATGTCAGGTTCGGTAACACCTATCGATAACAGCAGTCTGATCCTCGTAGGTGAAGATGGCGAGGACGTTTCTAAGATCGCCGAAAAGCTAACCAAAATGATCAAACCGATGAGCTAATTCGCACTCAAAGCCCCGTCACAAAAGGCCCAGCAACTATACTCCTGATATTGCTGGGCTTTACTTATAAACAAACAACAAATCATTCATAAAATAAATACCTATAGAGTTAAAACTCTAAAAAGAAGCATTTCCCACCATTTTTGTGTCAGATAGGCGTCATTTCCATAATTTTCCACTCAAAATTCCCAATGGTCGGATTTGTATATCTTATACTAACCAATAGGATCAGCCACCATTGAGCAATTGCTCAAATTAATCGCCCTGTAGAGGCGGATATATAAAGGAATAAATAAATGACTACCAACAACACGCGTCTGTTTAAAAAGTCTCTTTTAGCAGTAACAATCACACTGGCGTCTTCGCAAGCGATGGCAGCAGGTTTTCAAATTAACGCACAATCAGCAACTGGCATCGGCCGCGCTTTCGCTGGTGACGCAGTAATAGCAGATAACGCGTCAGTAATGGCACGTAACCCTGCAGCAATGGCACTGTTTGACGAAACCTCTTTGTCACTCGGCTTTGAAAGCATTACATCTAAGATTGAAGTCAAAGAAGCTAAATACAAACTGTTTGACGCTGGAAATGGTGTAGATGCAAACTATGATGATGCCGGTGATACCTCTATTGCTCCTAACATTCATCTAATTGTCCCTATTAACAAAAAATTTGCTGTAGGCTTCAACGCTTACTCAAACTTCGGAACTAAGACCGAGTTTTCTGACAGTTATGCAGGACATGAATATGGTGGGTTAACTGACGTTCAGAGCGTTAACTTTGGTTTAGCTGGCTCATACCGACTTAATGACCAATGGAGTTTTGGTGCCGGCCTAGACCTAATTTACGGTAAGGGCACACTAAAGCGTGACCTTCATCCAACCTTAGCAGGAGCACTTGGCTCCTCAACAGCTTTAGATGCAGAAGCAGATGGTTGGGCATTAGGATTCAATGTTGGTACGGTATACGAGCTAGATGAAAATAATCGATTTGGTTTGGCTTATCATTACTCTCCAGAACTCGAAGCAAAAGGTGACATTACATACACAGGTGTAGAGCATAAAGACGATACTTTATACATGCCTCTGCCAGACCTTCTTGAATTTTCTGGATACCACAGAATTAAAGATACTAAATATGCTGTCCACTATTCTGTTCAATGGATTGGCTGGAGCTCATTCGACAAGCTAGAAGCTAAAGACGCTGGCGTACTTAATGAGTATGAATGGCAGAACGGCATGCACTACTCTATTGGTGGTACATACTACCTAAATCGTGACTGGACATTACGTGCAGGTTATATGTATGACACAAGTGCACAAGACGAATTGACATCGATATCTGTACCAGATTCAGATCGTCAATGGTTCTCAGCTGGTTTTACATACCACTTAGACGACAAGTCGAATATCGACTTCGGCTTTACCTACTTAATGGGCGATGATGTGGATGTAGAAGAGAAGACTGAAAACCCATCCTTTGGCGCACCTGGACAACCACAATATCTTTCATCGATATCTGGAACTACTCACGCAGATGCTATTTTGATGGGTTTGCAGTACAGCCGTAGCTTCTAATATAATCGAAGTTAACAATCCCAAAGGGTCGCATTACGCGACCCTTTTTTATTACCTAAACCACTGACTGACATCAATTTAGGCTTACAGCTGTAGCCTGCAAAGGCAAAATACGCCTACAGGTGTACGCTCAAATTACGCAACACAGCCGAAACATTCAGACTATTTACCTAATAATCAGTCACATTTTATCATTAAATCCCTAAAATGCTGTTTTATTCGAATTTCATTTTTAAAGTAATAACTCTAAACGTAGAATCACGCCACTAAATACTTATGATTCAGCGAACATAATAATGAAAATGAATAAGACTCTTCTATCTGCTGCAGTGGCAGTTGGACTACTTTCGACTTCTACTGTGACTCAAGCAGCAGGCTTTCAACTAGCAGAATACTCAGCAACAGGCCTAGGTCGCGCATACGCTGGTGAAGCAGCAATGGCTGACGGTGCAGACGCACAATGGCGTAACCCTGCAATGCTAACTTACCTAGAAGGCACTCAAGTTTCAGTTGGTGGTATCTATGTAGATCCAAATATTGACGTTGACGGCACCTCTACAACACTTCGTGGTACAACGACCTCAAACTCTAGTGACTTCGCCCACAGTGCAGTAATTCCAAACTTTTATGTTTCTCATAAGTACAACGACAAATTCGCGTTGGGCTTTGCTGCCGGCACTAACTACGGCATGGAAACAGACCTAGGTAAAGACTTCGGTGGCGCAAACCACGGTAACGAAGCAAGCGTTACTACTATGGAGCTGAACCTAAACGCTGCATACCAAGTACTTGAAAGCGTATCTATTGGTGGTGGTATTCGTTACATCATGGCTGAAGGTAGCTTTGGTGCGGTATCAGCAATAACAATCCCAACCATGGTAAACCAAGGTGATGCTCTTAAATACATGGAAGGTGATGATACAGCGTGGGGCTGGCAAGTCGGTACAGCTTGGCAGATCAATGAAAGCAACCGCCTAGGATTCACCTACAAATCTGAGGTAGATCTAACATTGGAAGGTCACGCAGAAGGTCTTGCTTTTGATTCCGTAGCAAACGCAATTGGTGGACCAGTTAAATCTAAGTACAACGGGTCTATGGCGTTAGCTCTTCCTGCTACAGCAGAATTGGCTAGTTTTCATCAGTTAACAGACAAAGTAGCGGTACACGCGAGCGTTAACTGGACTAACTGGAGCAGCTTTAAAGAGCTAGTTGCAGACATCCCTGAATTCGGCCCAGCTAGAACTCAAGATATCAAAGAAGAGAACTGGGAAGACAACTACCGCTTTGCTATCGGTACGACTTATCAAATGACGCCAAAGCTGGCTCTACGTTCTGGTATAGCATATGACACTTCTGCTGTAAGCGAAGAGCACCGTACAGCGACGATCCCAGAAACAGACCGCACTTGGTTGAGCATTGGTGCAGGCTATCAATGGTCTGAGCAACTAACTCTAGATGCAGGCTTCACTTACATCCTAGCGAAAGATGCAAAAATGCTTGAAGATGATGCAAGTTCTGCCCCATTTGGTGGTGACTTCGAAGGTGAAGTGACAGGTAGTATCTGGCTAGTTGGTATCCAAGCTAACTACCGCTTCTAATCTGTTTTACTTAATCTAAAGTAACAAACATTAAAAAGGCTCGATGTTAGATCAACATCGAGCCTTTCTTTTATGCGCTATTCAGAGTGTTATATCTAGTAATCTTCTAGGTACCCATCGATGAAATCTTCTTCTTCGAGGTCAACTTCTTCGGGTTCAATTTCGGCTTTAAAGTCACGACGTTGAATGTAGACCTCACGAGTCAGAGCATACGGATCCGGAGAGTCATCCAACAAGGCTTCTTGCGATACTAACTGAGCACGTGTCTCCATACCTTCAAATGCCCACTTACCTAAGCTAGCCCAGAAGTTCAACAGGGACAAAGGAACATATAAGCTGTCTACTTGCTCTGTCACCTCACGAGTCGTAATAGGACCATAACCCGGCACCATAAAGTACGGCCCATTCCCTACTCCATAATGGCCAATCGCATCAGAAAACGATTTATCATCATACTTGGTGATCCCGGCTTCACTCGCAATATCAATCAAGCCCAAAAGACCAAATGTTGAGTTAATCCAAAAGCGGTTGAAATGGTCGAGTGCTTTCTCGCCATTGCCCATGAATATGTTGTTCACCATGCTCGCAGGTTCGTCTAAGTTAGCTAAAAAATTTGAGATACCAGAGCGAACGGGTACAGGGGTGTAGTCAACATAAGCGAGGGAAACAGGTCGAACTAAATAAGGGTCTAAATACTCGTAGTTGATATCCCACATCGCTCGGTTGAACCCTTCAAAAGGGTCATTCGGATGGGACTCTTCGACGTATTCAGAGGTTTCGAGGTTATTATCGTTAGCGCTTTCATCTGGCGCGCTAGAACAGCCCACCGTTAAGCTTGCGATAAAAAGTAAACTCGAGAGTCTTAAAACACTGACAGACATATCACCTTTTCCATAAGGAATTCATTTAATAAAAAAGGCCAGTAATCGCTGGCCTCAATTGTTTTCGTAAGTCTATACCGTTTATCGTGAAATCGGAATAGCTAACACGTATGCAAAGTGATGATTAATATTGCTTATTGATGTTGATGGTCACTGGAGCACCCAGTTCAACCACTTCACTTTCACCGTACCAATCACCATCACGAGTTGAAACGTTACCATCTGTATCAAGCCTAGCTCTAACCATTAGAGTTTCAAGGCTGGACAGTTTCTGTCCTTCCAACATGCTGTTGCCATCATCAAGAACGACAGTACGAGGGAAAGTTCCTAGCGGATAACGAGCGGCAGCAATCGGCATTGGTGAACCATCAGCTCTATGTACCGAAACAACCAGCACAGACTTAGGATCGGCATTCACATCGCCAGACAGCTCAAGCGTTACTGCAACACTCTTACCTTGGTCAACACCCATGGTGTCGCCCATTTTCTTCTGAGCACTTTCAATACTGCGTGACAGCATCTCATAGCGGCTATCTTGTGGACCAATCATCTGCTGCATGATGCTCCAGTACTTAACAGCACCAGGATAATCTTGACGTTCAAACGAATCAAACGCTAGCAGCGAGAATACTCGAAGGTCTACATAATCGTTTTGAATCAAACGGCTCAAAATCAAACGCGCTTGGTTTTGATCGGCTTCATCAGGTGAAAGCATCAGTGCTTGAGCAAAACCTAGCTGAACATCTTCATTCTTAGGTTCAAGTTTATAAGCTCTTTCCATAGAATCTTTCGCTGTTTCAGCGTCACGGTTTGCTAACGCAATACGGCCAAGCAGTAACCAACCGGTCGAATCTTTTGGTTGGTAGTGAAGACGAGTACGAAGCGCTAGAGTCAAATCTTCAAGTTCATCATCGGTTAGCGCACCACCTTCTGATGACATCAGCTTTTTAGACAACTCAGGAAGGTTCGAACTCACTTCTTGCCAGTGTTGAACCTTATCTAATGCACCAAACTGAAAGTACATACCATAAGTCACAACCAGAACCAGAATCACAGAAGGAACAACAACACCCAACGTAGAGACCTGTGTTTTTTTCATATCTTTCTGTGCAGGTACATCATCAAGTAGAGACTGTTTCAAATCAGCGATCAGTTCTTGTTGGTTATCAACAAGACCTTCTTCTGCTTCTACTTCTAATTCAACGAGACGATCTTTATAGAATGCTTTGTTCAACTCGTCGCGAAGCATTTCGTCATTGTTCGCCTTCTTATTAATGAAAGGCATAACAACAAACAAAATCGCCGCTAATGAAAGGACAACTGTAGAAATCCAAAATAGAGTCATTACTTCTTATCTCCGTCGTTCTCTTCATCGAGTAACGCTTTTAAGCGAGCTTCTTTGTCTGCATCCCAGTCTTTATCTGACTCCACTGCTTTCGACTTTGATTTTCTGCTTCGTAAAATGATCAAACCAAATCCGAACACAACAACCGAAAATGGGCCAACCCAAAGGATCGATGTGGCTAGTGTCAGTGGTGGATTATAAGTAACAAAGTTGCCGTAGCGAGCAATCATATAATCAATGATGTCTTGCTTCGACTTACCGTCTTTTGTCATCTCATACACTTTTTGACGCAAGTCGACCGCAAGCTCTGCATTCGAATCACCAATCGTGTTGTTCTGACATTTTGGACAACGCAGCGTGTTGCTTAACTCTTTGAACTGTTGTTCTTGGTCAACCGTATCAAATTCATGAAATTCGATAGGCGCAGCAGAAACTGTCGCCGAAAGAGCAAATGTAGCGAGTAGAATAATCAGTGCTTTCTTAATCATTTCGCTTCCTCCAACAACTTCTGGTACATCGGCTTAAGTGTCGATGCCCAGTTAGTTGGATTTACGTCACCAACATGACGATAGCGAACTATACCGTCAGCATCGATTAAGAACGTCTCTGGAGCGCCATAAACACCAAGGTCGAGACCTAGCATTCCGTCGCCATCAAACAAACTGATTAAGTACGGGTTACCTAACTCGTTTAACCAACCTACCGCTTTATTGCGATCATCTTTGTAGTTAAGACCAATAATCTTAACGCCTTGATCAGAAAGCTTGTTTAGGTAAGAGTGCTCTGCGTAGCAAGTCGGACACCAAGTCGCCCACACATTAAGAAGCAGTGGTTCACCTTTAAAGATAGCTTGATCATGGAACTTACCCGGTTGTTCCAAATCCTCTAGGCCAAACTCAGGAACCTGCTTGCCAATTAATACGGATTCAAGTTTAGTCGGGTCATCACCCGACTGGTTACGAATCAATTGAGTTGCAAAGATTCCAACTAGAACCATGAACGCAATCAATGGAATGAATAAAATCTTTTTGTTCATTCGAATTAAGCCTCCTGCTCTTGAGCCGATTTTTTCGTTGGCTTACGGAAACGGTAACGACGGTCACTGATGGCAATAACACCACCAATTGCCATGATCAAAGAACCTGCCCAGATCCAACGTACAAATGGTTTGTAGTAGATACGTACAGCCCAAGATTTGTTGTCGTCTAAACGCTCACCCATCGCGATGTAAAGGTCGCGCGTTACGCCACGATCGATCGCCGCTTCTGTCATCATAGACTTGGCAGTAGTGTAGAAACGTTTTTCAGCGTGAAGCGTGTTGATGTATTTGCCTTCTTTGGTAATTTCAAAGTCAGCAATGTAACCATCGTAGTTAGGGCCATCTTTGTCACGTACCCCTGTAAACAGGAAGCTGTATTCTTCAAGTTGGTAGCTTTCGCCTGGCGCTAAACGCACATCACGCTCAATGCTGTAGTTCTGCACCATCGCAATACCAATCACTGTTACGGCTAAACCAATATGACCACAGATCATAGCCCAATGGCTACGAGGTAGCTTGGTTAGGCCTTTCATGAAGGTATGACGGTGTGTTGCACGCTCATGCAATTCAAAGCCATGCATGAAGATGATCCAGAACGCCATCACCCAACCAGCAAAAGCAGTACCACTGAAGCGGTCAGCTAGCATGGTCACCATTAGCGCACTTAAACCTAACGAGAAGATACCCGACACTAACATTGGCTTAATCAGCTTAGACAGGTTGTCACGCTTCCAACGGATCAATGGACCGATACCCAATAGGAACGAGAACGGGATCATTAACCAGAAGAACAACATGTCAAAGAATGGTGCACCGATAGAAACCGAACCCAGACCTAACTGTTTGTGGACTAATGGTAATAGCGTACCGACTAACACAACCACTAACGCTGCAATCAACAATACGTTGTTGCCAAGTAGTGCGTTTTCACGAGAAACCAAATCAAAATTACCACGGACACGAACCGATGCACCTTTTACAGCAAACAACAGCAGTGAACCACCGATAACGAACACTAGGAAGCCTAGAATAAACATACCACGAGCAGGATCTGATGCGAATGCATGAACAGATACCAAGATGCCCGAACGAACTAGGAATGTACCCAGCAAGCTTAGTGAGAATGCAGAGATAGCCAGCAATACTGTCCAAGCTTTAAATGTGCCACGCTTTTCGGTTACCGCTAGTGAGTGCATCAGCGCTGTACCAGCTAACCAAGGCATGAAAGAAGCATTTTCTACTGGATCCCAAAACCACCAGCCACCCCAGCCAAGTTCGTAGTAAGCCCACCATGAACCAAGTGCGATACCTACAGTTAGGAATAACCAAGCAGCGATTGTCCAAGGGCGAGACCAGCGAGCCCATGCCGTATCTAAACGACCGCTCATTAGAGATGCAATAGCGAAAGAGAACGCAACAGAGAAACCTACGTAGCCCATGTAAAGCATTGGCGGGTGAATGATCAAACCCGGGTCTTGCAGTAGTGGGTTTAAGTCACGGCCATCAACAGGAAAGTAAGGCAGTGTTCGTAAGAACGGGTTAGATGTTACGATAATGAACAGCAAGAAGCCGACAGTAATCAAACCCATGATAGCCAGCACACGAGCCACAGACTCTTGAGGCATACCACGGCTGAATGTCGCCACGGCAACCGTCCAACCCGCTTGGATAAGAACCCAAAGCAATAATGAACCTTCGTGAGCCCCCCAAACCGCAGTGATTCGGTAGTACCAAGGAAGTTGGCTATTCGAGTTACTTGCTACGTATTGAATCGTAAAATCATTGGTGTAGAACGCGTAACATAGGATAAAAAACGAAATCGCTAGGAATCCGAACATACCCCACGATAGCGGTCGCGCACTGTTCATTAATAATGTGTTATTTCGAGCAGCCCCATACAGTGGGAGCACACTCAAAAGCAAGCCCAGCCCTAAGGACAGGATCATGGCAAAGTGGCCGATCTCGGCTATCATTGAGCACTTCCTTCTTTTTGTTCTGTCGAGTACTGCATTGGCTCATGGGTTTTCTTCATTGCTTCAGCAACTTCAGAAGGCATGTACTCTTCATCGTGTTTCGCTAAGACTTCGAACGCTTCAATTGTTGTCGCATCTTTTAGAACGCCTTGAGCAACAATACCTTGTCCTTCACGGAAAAGATCAGGAAGAATGCCATCGTATAAAATCGTTACTTTAGGACCAACATCTTTCAAGTCAAAGCTTACACGTAGTGATTCGTTGTCACGGCTTACAGAACCGACTACAACCATGCCACCAATACGCAGGCGTTGGCCAACTTCAGGTTTCTTACCGTCTTTGCCATTAACAAGCTCAGTTGGCGTGTAGAACAGATCCATGTTCTGGTTAAGCGCATAAACCATTAATCCAATAGTTGCACTGATACCAAAAAAGATCGCTAAGACAATGCCTAGCCTCTTTTTGCGTCTTGGGTTCATAGAGTGTTCTCCATATTTTTTGCTGCATCGATACGAGCTTGACGATCAATCTTCGCTTGTACTTCATTTAGTAATTGCTTACCACGACGAACGCTTAAGACCAGTAAAATGATCATCGCGAGGAATGTGATTCCAAATGCACTCCATACATATGAGGCGTAGCCACCCATGGCAAAGAAATCACTCAGAGATTCAAAATACATAATTACCTACCCTACTACGCTTTATCAGCCGCGAGTTTACGAACCCACGGACGGTGACTTTCTTTACTGATAATTTCGTTTCTAAAACGAACCATAGTCACAGCACCAAAGAAAAAGGCGAAGCCGAAGATGTTAAGAAGAAGCGGCCATAGCATGTCACTTGAAATAGAAGGCTGATCGAACTTCGTAATCGTCGCGCCTTGGTGAAGTGTGTTCCACCACTCTACTGAAAAGTGAATGATAGGTAGGTTGATGACACCAACGATAGCCAAAATACCTGCTGCTTTCGCTGCGGTTTTTTGGTCATCAAACGCGTGGTGTAGTGCAATCACACCTAAGTATAGGAATAGAAGAATCAGCTCTGAGGTCAAACGCGCATCCCAGACCCACCAAGCACCCCACATTGGTTTCCCCCACACAGCACCGGTTAGCAGCGCTATGAAGGTAAAAACAGCACCAATAGGCGCCATAGCCAATGCAGCCATATCTGATAGTCTTACCTGCCATACCAAGCCGATAAATGCCGCAATTGCCATCGACATGTATACGCCCATCGACCAAATCGCAGACGGAACATGGATGTAGATGATACGAAAACTATCGCCTTGTTGATAATCAGAAGGCGCAAATGCAAGCCCCCATACAGTACCGACGGATAGACACAATAGCGCTAGGATAGAGAACCACGGCAAAAGTTTACCAGCTAGCTGATAAGAGGTTTCTGCTTTGGCATAGGGATGGAGCCATTTCCACATGTTGTAATCTCACTCTTACTTCATATTGCTTACAGCTATCACAGCTATAATTATTATAATTTATTTGGCTTACGTCTCTTTCAGTGACTCTATGAGTCTGAAAGCTTAAATTAGTTCACTTTGAACAAACAAAGCGGTGGTGAGCGCTTGGTTAGCTAGTTTTAATTGGATAATTAACTAGTTAACACTCACTCTCAGCGCTGCGCTTATGGCAAATGGGGTGAGCGTCATTGCGCCCATTAGCATTGCCCCTAACACAGCTAATTGTCCGTTATACGCAACGCCTAGTGCTGCCGCATCAATCGCTGATGTAGCAAATATAAGAATTGGGATATAAAGCGGTAAAATAAGCAGGCTTAAAAGCACACCACCTTTCTGAAGCCCTACCGTTAAAGCCACCCCAATCGCACCAATAAAACTCAATGCAGGTGTACCGACCAATAACGTTAAAACAACCGACAGCCAGGTATCGAAATCCAAAGACAGTAATACCGCCAATAAAGGACTAATCAAAATTAATGGTAACCCGGTCAATAACCAGTGTGCTATGACCTTGGACAATACTACCAACTGCAACGGGATGGGCATCAGCATCATCTGCTCAAGGGCGCCATCTTGAAAATCGTCGCGAAACAAACGCTCTAAAGAGAGCAATGCAGAGAGTAAAGCGGCAACCCAAACGATGCCTGCTGCAATGCGAGCGAGTAAGTTTGGCTCTGGCCCAATACTTAACGGAAAAAGGGTGATTACAATGATGAAAAACCACAGAGGGTTAAAGATATCCGCTTGACGGCGAAATGCGATAAGCAATTCGCGTCGAATGATCATTGTCATTGAAGAGATCATATTACTCACCCAACTTTATTTTTCTTAGTTTCGGGCTGTCAGCAAACATATCTTGGTGAGTGGTCAATAACACAATGCCACCATTATCCGCATGCTGAGAAAAAAGAGATTCCAGAACTTTGACACCCTGCTTATCAATTGCAGTCAGTGGTTCATCCAAAATCCATAACATTTGCTTACTCAACCAAAGACGTGCCAACGCAACACGGCGTTGCTGACCTGCAGAAAGTTGACCTGCAGGGACATCTTCTCTTCCCGCTAGCCCCACTTGAGTCAAGGCATGATAGAGCTCTTCCTTAGTTGTATCAGCGTTATGAATCGATTGATAAAAACTAAGGTTCTCATACGCACTAAGTTCGCGCTTAACACCCGTTTGGTGCCCAAGAAACAGAAGGTTCTGATGATAAACATCTCGACTCGACTCAATAGAACTGCCATCCCAAGAGATAGTGCCTTCATCACGGTCACCTAAGCCAGTGATGATCCTCAGGAGTGTCGTTTTTCCAGTACCGTTACGACCTTCAACTTGAACCAGTTCGCCTGGTTTTAGCTGAAAAGACAACGATTCAAATAGAACCCTGTCGTCACGAATAGCAGTTAAATTAGAGACTTCTAGCATAGGTAAATTTAGTCGAGTAATGAGAGGGCTATAGTAGCACACCAACAAGGTCACAAAACAGGACTAGGCGTTTTCGAGGGAACAAACTCCGTAAGAAACTGTTACTACCGCATCACAATTTACACATTTTTATTCTTGAAGCAGATATTGCTCTAGATACAAGCACTTATAAACATCGTTCTATAAATAAAGCGACAGACATAAAAAAAGAAGCCGAAGCTTCTTTTTAAGAGGAGTACATAATAAACATCTGAATATTAATACGGATTGAGCGCTCAATTTAACGACGTCGAGGTGGAGGCTTGCGATCGTGAGAAGAAGGCTGTTCATCAAAAGATGACGGATTACTTCTTAATGAAGGAATCTTCTCTTTGCCTGCAAGCTTATTCTGTAGAGACATCATTAGCTCAGCTTCCGCTTTTGGCAATTCGCATTCTTCAATCAGTTCGTTGATCCCAGCCCCAAGCTGAACCATTTTGGTTGCTCGTGTGTACAAACGACCATCCGTATCAGCGTGTTCGAGCTCAACAATACGCTCATTCAAATGCTTAATCACATCTTGCTGCTCAGTCACTTTTTGACCAAGACCAAGAACAACAGAACGAACCTCAAGTAATTGCTTACTCGATTTTTGCAGCTCTTTGTCCAAATTACGAACTTGAAGGCGTGATTGATCCACCTGTTTTTGAATAGCACTTTTCACTTTGCTAAGCAAAATCAAGATGAACAACGTAAACACGCCGACTCCTGCAATTAGCACTGCAGGACTCAAAGGAAGCGCTTCAAACATTACAGGTGAGCCATTTCATCCCATTCGTCTTCGCTTAGTAGTTTGTTTAGATCTACTAAGATAAGCAGCTTGCCATCACGGTTGCTTACACCTTGGATGAACTTAGCACTTTCGTCAGTACCAACACTTGGAGTCGTGTCTATTTCAGAAGAGCGTAGGTAAACCACTTCAGCAACGCTATCCACTAAGATACCAATAACTTGACGCTCAGATTCAATAACGATGATACGAGTGTTGTCTGTGATTTCACCTTGCATCAAACCAAAGCGAGAACGAGTGTCGATAACAGTAACCACGTTACCACGTAGGTTGATAATACCTAGAACGTAGTCTGGAGCACCTGGTACTGGAGCGATTTCGCTGTAGCGAAGTACTTCACGTACCTGCATAACATTAATGCCGTAAGTTTCTTCTTCTAGCTGGAATGTCACCCATTGAAGTACTTCATCATTAGTTGGGTCTTTTCTTACTTCAATTTCACTCATATGAGACATATTTAATCCTCTTGCCGTCGTTACCGACCACTATTATTAACTTGATGCTTGTTGTTAGCCTAATGCTTATTACTAGCTTAATGCTTTTACATCTAGCCCTGCGTTTAGCATGGCGATCAATGCTTCGACGTGAATCAAAGCACACATTTTTTCCTTTACCATACCAGCGAGCCAAGGCCTTTTCCCTGCCATTTCTCGCCAACGTACTTTATCTGTATTGAGAAGCTCGGTACCTTTCAGCTCCGTGCCGGCAAGCCCCCACAAGCTTTCTCCGAGCATGACTATATATTGATAGTTCTCTTTGTATTCATCATTCGTTAGTTTCTCAGACATCACCCATTTTGCGGTGTCGACAACATCTAACTGACTCTCTCGGTTTGTTTGCAAACCTAAATACCAAGCAGGCTTACCAATCAAATGGCTTAACTCTTCAAGGCGATGAATACCACCCAGTTCATCAAGAGGAACCGCAAAAGTTACCCCGTTGACATCAAAATACAATACCTGAAAATCTTCTGTTCGAGCTGTGCTTTCCCAAGATGTAAACCGCTCAATACCGCCAGATTGAGTTTCAAGCTCAACCTCAGGTTCACTGATCGATTCGATCTCTGGTTGTTCAATATTCGTTTCGTCTTGTTGAACTTCGACGTTCAACTCTTCAGCTATTGGTGACTCAATTGTCGGCTCGATAGCTTGTTCAACAGATTGCTCAACAACCATTGAAAAATCAGGTTCAGGGAGGTTCCAGTCTTGAATTTCAGGTTCTACAGAAAGCTGAACGGATTCAACGGCAGCATCAAACATTTGCATGTCTGCGTGCTGAGCAATTTTCTGTGTGTTTTGATCCATTAATTCATCAAGATTCAGTTCATCAACTACGTTCGTCGCTTCTAAGCGACTCAACAGTTTTTGCACATCCTCAAGATTTGGAACCTCAAACTCCGCCTGTCGCAATTCTGCATAGGTGGAGTAACTAGCACGTTTGGGCTCTGGCTCTGGCTCTGGCTCTGGCTCTGGCTCTGGCTCTGCAGATGATGACTCATCATTAGACTCGTCAACAACAAATTCGTCAGAATCCAGAACTTCATCGCCTAACAGCGCAGTAAAGTAATCATCAAGTGCTTGTTCACTCGATAAGCTTGGTCGCGCCATTGTTGATTCGTTATTCGCGCTCATTTATCGCCAGCCTTTCGAGATAAATAAGCAGCTGTTTGTAAGCAAATACACCACGACTACCCGATGCAAAATGAGATGCTGGTAAGCGCTTTAGGCTTGCATCTCGAAACTTAGTGTCAATAGGGACAGCAGATGTCCAAACTTGATTTGGATAATCTTCTTTCAGCTGAGTTAACGTCTGTAATGAAGCTTTGGTTCGCTTGTCATACATCGTTGGTACCACCGTCACTTTAAACGGTGTTTTTCGAGATTTTTGCATGATGGTCAGAGTGCGGATCATGCGCTCCAACCCTTTCATTGCTAAAAACTCAGTCTGGACTGGGATCAGGATACGATCACTGGCTGCCAATGCGTTGACCATCATCACGCCAAGAATCGGCGGACAATCGATCAGTACATAGTCATAATCATCTTTCAAAGCGGCAAGCGCACGCTTTAAAATTAACCCCATTCCACTGCGATTACCCATCACACGGTCTAATGTCGCGAGCGACATATGTGCAGGGATAATATCGATGCCTTCGACTTCCGTTTGTAACAGCAACGGTCTTACCGTCTGAGCATTAAACTCACGCAACTGAAACAGATCAAACAAACTCGACTCCACTGTATCTGAGTCGTAACCCAGATAAGTGGTTAGTGATGCATGTGGATCGGTATCAACCAATAGAACACGGTGCCCTTTCAAGGCAAGCAAGCCTGCCAAGGTCACTGTCGTGGTTGTTTTACCAACACCACCTTTTTGGTTTGCAACACTCCAAACAATCATGTCGATTTACCTAAGCTAAGCCAACTTCAACCAAGATCCTTTCCGCAATGCGGTCTAGAGGTAGGTCTTCAGTAGAAATGCCAGCTTTTGCTACAGCTTGAGGCATACCATATACAACACAGCTATCTTCGTCTTGTGCCCAAATCGTCGAGCCCGCAGTTTTTAACATACGTGAACCTTCTCGACCATCAGCGCCCATACCGGTCAGTATCATAGACAAGACTTTGTCACCGTAGATCTTCGCAGCAGAACCGAATGTGACATCCACACAAGGCTTGTAATTCATTCGGTCGCCGCCGTCGATAATTCTCAAGCGAGCAGATCCTGCACGGCCATCAATCATCATCTGTTTACCACCGGGAGCAAGATAAGCCACTCCAGGTTTCAACACATCTCCGTCTTGCGCTTCGCGAACTTCAATCTTACACAAGGTATTCAGTCGGCTTGCAAACGCAGCGGTAAAGGTAGCCGGCATATGCTGAACCAACACAATCGGATGTGGATAGTGAGCTGGAATGCGAGTCAAAATCTTCTGTAGTGCAACAGGACCGCCAGTCGACGTACCAATGGCAGTTAACTGGTACTTTTTACCTGACGCTCTAAATTTTGCAGTTGATGTAACAACAGGCTTCGCAGCAGGTGTTGCCGCTGAAGTTTGACGTAGCGATGAAGGTGCCGACGCAGTCGTTGCTGCCGTTGCTCGAGGAGCAACAGGTACACGACGCATAAATGCGCGCTTAGCAGCAATTTGAATCACACGTTGCTGAAGCAGAGCGACGGCATCATCTCGGTTTCGAGCAATGTCTTCGAACTTCTTAGGTAAGAAATCCAGAGCTCCGGCATCTAACGCATCCAATGTTGCTCTAGCACCATCATGCGTTAACGATGAAAACATCAAAATAGGCGTTGGAGACGCGGCCATAATTTCACGAACGGCTGTGATGCCGTCCATGACTGGCATTTCGATGTCCATAGTAATGACGTCAGGTCTAAGCTTCTTTGCTTTTTCAACCGCTTCTTTACCATTTACAGCTACATCGATGACTTCTAGGCGAGCCTCTGAGTTGATGATCTCGCTTACGCGACGGCGGAAAAAGCTCGAATCATCAACGACTAATACTTTAATCGCCATATTTATCCTTAAATTAAATTCTTGATGCTGCAGCGTACTGCTTCAACAAGTCAGGCACATCGAGAATCAATGCAATGTGTCCATCACTTGTAATTGTCGCGCCTGCCATACCTGGTGTACCTTGCAACAACTTATCAAGTGGCTTGATAACGACTTCTTCTTGGCCAATCAGCGTATCGACAACAAAGCCAACTCTTTGGCTGCCAAGCTGAACGATAACAACGTGACCATGTCCTTTGCGAAGTTCAACAATACCGGCTTTTGGTGCAAGCCAATTTTGCAAGTAGAACAACGGGATAGATTTATCACGAACGATGATAGTCAACTGGCCATCAACCACGTTAGTGCGGCTAAGGTCTAAGTGGAAAATCTCGTTCACAGAAGCCAATGGCAATGCGAATGGGTGACCCGCAACACCGACCATCAAGGTTGGTAGAATCGCAAGCGTCAGTGGAACCTTGATCGTAATCTTGGTGCCTTGACCCATTTCAGAATCGATATCGATCGAGCCATTCAGTGTATTGATCGCTGTTTTCACAACGTCCATGCCTACACCACGGCCAGAGATATCTGAAATTTGCTCTTTGCTTGAGAAGCCAGGTGCAAAAATAAGATTGAAACACTCTTTGTTCGATAAACGAGACGCTGCGTCTTCGTCCATCAGACCACGTTTAACCGCAATAGCACGAAGCTTATCAGGGTCCATACCGCCACCGTCATCAACGATAGCCAACTCAATATGGTCACCTTCTTGCGAGGCAGACAGGATCACTTTACCTGTTTGTGATTTGCCAGCCGCAATACGAGCTTCAGGCATCTCAATACCGTGGTCCACAGAGTTTCTCACTAAGTGAATCAGTGGATCGGCAAGTGCTTCTACTAAATTCTTATCAAGATCCGTTTCTTCACCGCGCATTTCAAGAACAATGTCTTTCTTCAAACTACGAGCAAGGTCGCGGACAACTCGTGGGAAACGACCAAAAACTTTCTTGATCGGCTGCATACGAGTCTTCATTACCGCGCCTTGAAGGTCTGCGGTAACAACGTCTAAATTCGAGACAGCTTTCGCCATTTCTTCGTCGTTGCTGTTTAAGCCTAAACTCACCAGTCGGTTACGAACCAATACCAACTCACCCACCATGTTCATGATGGTATCGAGAGTTGATGTATCAACACGAACCGTTGCTTCTGCTTGTTGCTTCTTAGCTGGAACATTCGGCTTAGGTTCAGCTTTAGCAGCAGGTTTCGCAACAGCCGGAGTTGCTGGCTGTGGCTTAGGCGCGACTTGTGGTGCAGGTGCAACAGAAGCAGCTTTTACATCAGCAGGCTTAGTTGCAGCATCAAGCTCTTCAATCGACGGGCCATTACCTGAACCATGTAACTGATCAAGTAACTTCTCAAACTCTTCGTCCGTCATCAGGTCATCGCCTTCAGACATCGCCGAAACTGGAGCAGCAACAGGAGGTGATGGCGGTGGAGGCGTTGAACTTGCCGCTGTCGGACTCTTACCGGCACCGTGCAGCTCATCTAATAACTTTTCAAATTCGTCATCAGTAATATCACCACTGTCAGCAACTGGCTGAGGTGCAGCGGGCGCTGGCGGCGGAGTTGGTGCAGAAGCTGCTGTTGGTGAACCGCCTTTACCATGAAGTTCATCAAGTAGGCGTTCAAACTCATCTTCAGAGATATCATCCACTGAAGATGCACTGATACTAGAACTTTCTACAACAGGCTCAGGCGCAGCAACAACAGGTTCAGGGATGACAGGTGCTGGCGCGACTTCATCAGCAGCCTCTGGTTTGCAGAGACGATGAAGTTCATCCAATAAAGATTGGTCAGCGGGTACTAAAGCTTCCTGATCTTGCACGGCTCGAAACTGTACATTAACTGTATCGAGAGCCTGCAGCATCGTGTCCATCAAACCTGATGTTACGCTGCGTTGGCCGTTTCTTAGAATGTCGAACACATTCTCAGCACCATGACAAGTATCCACCAGCTCAGTCAATGCTAGGAAGCCAGCACCACCTTTTACTGTATGGAAACCACGGAAAATAGCATTTAATAGGTCTTTGTCGTCAGGGTTATTCTCAAGCTCTACCAATTGTTCTGATAGGAGTTCAAGTATCTCTCCTGCTTCGACTAAAAAGTCCTGAAGAATATCTTCGTCTAAATCGTAGCTCATACGTTACCTTTAAAATCCAAGACTGGATAACAAATCGTCGACTTCATCTTGAGATGCCACAGCGTCTTCGCGCGCTTCTGGGTTCATGATTGGACCCTCAGGAGCAATAGATGCTTTCTTCTCTTTCTCTGGAGTTGGCTCTATCTGATTCGCACCGAATACCGTGAGAATCTCGACCAAACGTCCTTCAACCTCATTTACCAAGGTAATAACTTTGCTAATGATCTGCCCAGTTAAATCTTGGAAATCCTGAGCCATCAAGATTTCAGTCAGTTGTCCACGTAGTTCAGTGCTATCGCCTTCTACTTGGACAAGTAATCCATCAATGCGGTGACATAAAGCTTTAAATTGTGCCAGCTCAATGCGGCCATGCATCAGTTCATTCCATTGAGGCCTTACTTGAAGTAAACACTCGTGTAGGTTGTCTGCTATTGGCATACAACGATCGACTGCGTCCATCGTCTTGTTTGCTGCAACTTCCGTTTTATCAATGACATATTGAAGGCGATCCCTAGCATCAGGGATTTCATCATTTGCGATAACGCTGATGCGTTCATCGAAATTGAATTGAGCCAAAGAGTCATGGAGGTCGCGAGTCAGACTACCTATTTCTTGAAGCATTGGATTGTCTTGAAGATTAAAATTATCTTCGTAAATGCTTCTAACAAGAGAATCAGCACCTTGCTGCTCGTCGTTTTCAAGCAGCTCTACTAATTTTTTTGCTTGTTCTAATGAAATCATCCTGAGTTCGGCCTTACTCCGCATACTTTGTGACGCTTCGACTATTAAGGTAAACAACAAACTTAATAGTGAGTGTTTCTCTAGAAGCGCCTAAAAACAGGTTATTATTGACGCTTATAAGCGATCAAAAATCTTATCAAGTTTCTCTTTCAGAGTTGCCGCTGTGAAAGGCTTCACAATGTAACCATTAACACCTGCTTGAGCAGCTTCGATGATCTGTTCACGTTTCGCTTCTGCCGTGATCATAAGCACTGGAAGGTGCTTAAGTTCTGCGTCTGCACGAACGTGTTTTAACAGGTCAATACCTTGCATACCAGGCATGTTCCAGTCGGTTACCACGAAATCAAATTCGCCTTTTTTCAGCATTGGTAACGCGGTCAAGCCATCGTCTGCTTCTTGAGTGTTGTTGAAACCTAAATCGCGTAGTAGGTTTTTAACAATTCGGCGCATCGTTGAAAAGTCGTCAACAATGAGAATTTTCATGTTTTTGTTCAAATTAGCCTCCACTGAATAAAACCAGTGTTGTTAGTCGTTCTGTGTCCAAGCACTTAACTTAGTGCGTAAACGCTGCATAGATTGGCTCAGTATTTGGCTGACACGAGATTCGCTGACACCTAACACTTCCCCAATCTCTTTTAAATTGAGTTCTTCGTCGTAATAAAGCGAAAGCACGAGGCCTTCCCTTTCTGGAAGTTGTTTGATCGAATCGATCAAAGCTTGGCGGAATGACTCATCTGCAACCCCTTGAAAAGGCGTATTGTCTTGAGAGTCTTCATTCGGAGATATGACATCATCCGAGACGCCTAAATCTTCGATACCGACCAATCTTGAGCAGTTAATATCGGTTAAAGCACTGTGATAATGATCTAAACTGAGTCCCATGTGTTTTGCCACTTCGGCATCACTTGGGTCTCGATTAAGAACACTCTCCAGTTCTGCAATCGCACTGCTGATTTCTCGATTATTTTTATGAACCGATCTTGGCACCCAATCCCCACGGCGAATGTCATCCAACATAGCGCCACGAATTCGAATACCTGCATACGTCTCAAAGCTTGCGCCTTTCGTACCATCATAGTTTTGTTGAGCTTCAATCAAGCCAATCATGCCAGCTTGAATTAAGTCATCAACCAATACATTAGGCGGCAATCGCCCCAACAAGTGATGAGCGATACGTTTAACCAACACAGAGTACTTCTCAAAAAAAGCCTGCTGGCTATTGAGATTTGCATGCTGATCGTAGGTAAGCGCTTTATTCACCAAATGGTTCCTCTACAAATTCAGGACGGTTCAGCAGCCTTTCAACAAAAAATTCCAAATGTCCGCTTGGTGTTTTTGGTATTGGCCACGTCAATGCTTTATTTGCTAATGAGCTGATTGCCAATGCCGCAGGAGAGCGAGGGAACGCGTCTACTACGATTTTCTGTCTCTTGACTGATTGACGTACTTTATCATCTAAAGGAATACATGCTACGAGTTCGAGGCTCACATTCAAGAAACGCTCTGTGACCAAAGTCAACTTTGCAAATAATTCTCGGCCTTCGCGATAGCTTCTGACCATATTTGCAACGATTTTGAATCGCTGAACTTGGTGCTCTCGGCTCAACAGCTTAATCAAGGCATAAGCATCAGTGATCGAAGTTGGTTCATCACAAACCACAACCACGACATCTTGCGCCGCTCTTGAAAAGCTAATCACCATGTCTGAGATGCCCGCTGCCGTATCGACTAGCAAGATGTCCATCTCGTCTTCAAGAGAACCGAACGCTCGAATCAAACCAGCATGTTGAGCATGTGAAAGTTCAGTCATGCTTTGTGTACCCGATGTCGCTGGAATTATCTTAATCCCGTACGGCCCTTCGACAATCGCATCCTTAAGTTCACACTCACCCGCCAAAACGTGCCCTAGGTTTCGTTTAGAACGAATGCCTAGCATGATGTCGACGTTAGCCAATCCTAAATCGGCATCCAGTACCATGACTTTTTTGCCTTGGCGAGCCATGCAAATAGCCATACCTAACGTCACATTAGATTTACCTACCCCACCCTTACCGCCAGTTACAGCGATAACTTTCGTGATTGAAGGCTTCGTTAAGCGACGGAGGCCGCTAGCTTGATCATGTATCATATTTTCATTCATATTTATCCGCCGCCTAGAGTCCTTCAGAATCGCTATTCCAGTAATGAGGTTCATTCTCTGTAGATTTCTCTAATAACTCATTCGCCTTAGCAATCATGTACTTTGGCTGAGCTATAACGATATCCTCAGGAACTCGTTGACCATTTGCTATGTAAGCAACTGGTAATGCATTTTGTATTACCACACTGATGAACTCACCCAAACTGAGCGATTCATCCAGCTTAGTCAGGATACATCCTGACAACGGGATTCTTCTAAAGTGTTCAATGGTTTCTTGCAGCACTTTACGTTGCGCAGTTGCCGGCAACACAAGGTAGCTATTGATAACGGAACCACTCTCTTGCATCAATGTGTCTAACTGCTCAGATAGACGCACATCTCGCTGTCCCATACCTGCAGTATCAACCAGAATCAGGCGACGATTACGTAATTGATATATTACATCGGCCAGTTCACTAGAATCTTTAGCAACTCTTACAGGACAGCCCATAATTCGACCATAAATCGATAACTGCTCATGTGCACCTATGCGATATGTGTCTGTTGTCACTAGCGCAACGTTGTCTGCACCGTACTCCATTGCTGCACGGGCTGCGAGCTTAGCAACGGTAGTTGTTTTACCTACGCCAGTCGGGCCAAGTAAGGCCACAATACCACCGCGTTTTAAAATATCTTTTTGTGTCACAGAGATTTGATCAGCGACCAGAGCAAGCAAGGCTTTCCATGCTCGTGCTGGTTTTGTGTCTTCTGGAATGTAGCAGGCCATTTGATCGGCGAGTTCTGCCGAAACACCCATACGTTCTAGGCGCTTAATAAGCATCGCTCGCAAAGGTTCGCGACGTTCGACTTCTTGCCACATGAGCCCAGAGACTTGATGCTCTAACAGACGGCGAATTGAGGTCATCTCTTCGCGCATCGTTTCCATTTCGGTGTCTGAACCTTTTGACTGACCGGGATCACGGCCGCGATCGTAGCGAGTAGGATCTAAGCGAGGTGCTGGACGCTCAATTCTGCGATCTTCAGCAATCAATTTGGATAAACCAGACTCACGAGCAAAAGCCGAATCTACGTTGCCACTGCTGCGAGATTGTTGATAACCGAGAGACTGTTGGTTACCAAGAGCCGATTGATTACCACCAGACTGGCGGTTAAGCAACGCGGATAACGAATCTTCATTTTCAGCTCGGTGCTGCGGTTCGTCGTCTGCGCCATGGCTATATTGCTTGAGCATATTAGCGAAACGCTTGGTCATTGAACGTCCGCCTTCAGCATTCGACTGCAGGCTGACTTTGTCATCATCTAACTGACGACGGCCAGATGGAGCGGCTGGCGCTGCCATTTGAGTATATTGACTTTGCGTAGGCTGCTGAGGCTTATTGAGTTTTGGGCTGGCTGTCGATGGGCTAGATTCGCCATCAATAGCAGCCACAATTTCAACGCCACCTGCGACCTTTTTGTTAGACATGATCACCGCTTCTGAGCCAAGTTCTTCTTTAACTTGGAGCAGTGCGGTTCGCATATCTTTTGCAAAAAATCGTTTAATTTTCAATTCGATCGTCCGTTCTAATTAGGCGGCTTAATTACCAACAGCTTGTACAATGCGTATCTGCTTTTCGTCCGGTATCTCTTGGTAAGATAAAACTCTTAAGCTTGGAATCGTGTTTTTCACGAACTTCGCGAGAGTGGAACGTAACACGCCAGAGGTCAGTAATACAGCTGGCTCACCTTTCAGCTCTTGCTCTTGCGTTGCATGGCTGAGGGATGTCTGTAAACGTTCGGCTAAACCAGGTTCAATACCAGCAGATTCTCCGCCGGATGCCTGCATGGTTTGATGCAATATTTGTTCCAGCTCAGGAATCAAGGTGATCACTGGCAGTTCAGGCTCTATACCATTGATTTCTTGAACAATTAATCGTTTCAAAGCGATACGAACCGCAGCAGTAAGTATGTCAGGTTCTTGACTCTTACTTGAGTACTCCGACAAAGTTTGGACTATAGTACGGATATCTCGAATTGGAATGGCTTCATTCAGTAAGTTTTGCAGCACTTTTACGACCACACCGAGCTGCAGCTGATCCGGTACAAAGCCTTCGACCAACTTAGGTGTCGAGCGGCTTAGCATCTCGAGCAGGTTTTGTACTTCTTCATGACCAATAAGCTGTGACGCATTATTGGTTAGCAATTGGCTGAGGTGCGTTGCTAGTACAGTCGACGAATCCACAACCGTGTAACCTAACGCTTGGGCATGTTCGCGCTGCTCTTCTCGAATCCATACGGCTTCAAGGCCAAAGGCAGGATCAATCGTCGGCTCACCATCGATCATTCCGTAAACTTGACCCGGGTTAATCGCCAGTTCCATATCAGGCTTAATCTCAGCCTCGCCAACGGCAACACCCATCAGAGTGATTCGGTAGCTATTTGGGGTGAGTTCTAGGTTATCTCGAATATGTACCGCCGGAATCAGGAAGCCGAAATCTTGAGACAGCTTCTTACGAACCCCTTTCACACGCTCTAACAGTTCGCCACCTTGATCTCTATCCACCAGCGGGATCAAACGATAACCGACTTCCAAACCAATAATATCGACAGGTTGAACGTCATCCCAAGAGAGCTCCTTCTGGGAACCCGTTTCTCCATTCGCTTCTACCGTAGCGGGAAGATTGGGTTGTTCAGCCTTCTTCTTGTTCTTTTTATCGATGTAATACGCACCAGCACCTGCGACGATGGCAAGACTCAAGAATGAGAAATGCGGCATACCAGGAACAATACCCATGATGCCAAGGATGGCGGCAGTGATCATTAGGGCTTTAGGGTTGTCGAACATTTGGAAGACAAGTTGCTCACCCATATCTTCATCGGTGTTTTGACGCGTTACCATCATCGCCGCAGCAATAGAAAGTAATAGAGACGGGATTTGCGCAACCAGACCATCACCGATAGTCAGTAGCGTATAGATTTCGATTGCTTCACCAAAACCAAGGTCGAACTGAGCCATACCAATGCTCAAGCCACCAATGATGTTGATGAACAGGATCAAAATACCGGCTATTGCATCGCCTTTAACAAACTTAGACGCACCATCCATCGAACCGTAGAAATCCGCTTCCTTGGTGACTTCAAAACGTCGGGTACGAGCCTGATCTTGGTCGATCAAACCCGCATTCAAATCGGCATCGATTGCCATCTGTTTACCGGGTAAGGCATCCAACGTGAAACGTGCACTTACTTCCGAGATACGACCCGCACCTTTGGTTACAACCATGAAGTTGATGATCATTAGAATCAAGAACACCACTAAACCCACCGCATAGTTACCACCAATAACCACGTTACCAAAAGCTTCAATCACGTTACCGGCAGCATCGCCCCCTTCATGACCGTGGAGCAATACCACACGTGTCGAAGCAACGTTCAAGGCCAGTCGAAGTAGAGTGGCAATCAGAAGTACCGTTGGGAATGCGGCGAAGTCCAAAGGCCTGCGGGTATAAACCGAAACCAATAGCACAACCATAGACAGTGCGATGTTGAAGGTGAAGAACATATCCAACAAGAAAGCTGGAATTGGCAACACCACCATAGCGAGTGTGGCAAGTACCATAACGGGCGCGCCAATCGCAGGCATGGCACGGTTAGGGATTTTAGGTAGCTTGTCCGCAAAAGGGAGGGTAAATTTCATAAATCTGGGTAGTATCGCTATGTTGTAGCTTTTCCACCAAGCGAATCGAAGCTCAGGGCTAAGCTGTATTGCCAAAGTTTATAGCAATAAGGTTTATAATGGTCAGGTTTTCCCTGATCGGACTTATAATGTTCGGCATTGATATAGCAAGCACTGTACCAATATCTCAACGTCAATTTATCGTCACAGCTTGCAAATAAAGACGATCAGATACAGCGACCATTATCCGGCTTCATTGGGCTGAGCTCAAGCAATTGATCTAATGACGTAAATCAGGTGGGATCGGCATATTAGAATCTTGCAATTTTGGCCTCTCCCCTCCTCTTTTTCTGTACTGTTTCAGCTGGAATACATATGCAAGCACTTGAGCAACAGCCGTAAACAGACCGTCAGGAATTTGCTGTTCTAGCTCGGTAGTGTGATAAAGCGCCCTAGCTAACGGAGGCGCTGGGATAATATAGATGTCGTTTGCACGTGCAATTTCACGAATCTTCATCGCCATATGGTCGACACCTTTGGCAACGACTATCGGTGCTTTATCTTGATTCTGTTTGTAGCGTAGAGCGACCGAAAAGTGCTCTGGGTTGGTAACAATAACATCTGCCTGAGGGACATCAGCCATCATACGTCGCTGAGCCGCTTCTCTCTGCAACATACGAATACGACCTTTAACTTCAGGCTTACCTTCGGTGTCTTTGAACTCATCTTTCACTTCTTGCTTGGTCATCTTAAGTTGATCAGCGTGTTGCCAAATCTGGAATGGGATATCAATCGCCACCACTATCAACAAAGAGCAACTGATAAGCAGAATAAAGTTAAGCAAGATATCCAAGGCGTGGAAGATATTCTGCGGATACACCTCCATGCTCAATTGCATTAAGTCATGTTGAGATGCTTGGATAAGATAGATAGCCATGCCCGATACCAAAGCGACCTTCAAAATAGATTTAAGCAGCTCAACCCAACTTTGTAGGCCAAACATACGCTTAATACCGCTCAAAGGATTGAGCTTAGACGCCTTAGGCATAGCGGCTTGCATCGAGAAGTTAACACCACCGACGCCCGCAGCACCAATCACAGCCGCAACAAACAAAGTGATGAGAATCAAGAACAGTGGAAACAGCAGATTGACCAAGGCACCACCAGCGATTTCCAGCAGCTTATTGGTATCAAAAATTTCGTCACGGCTGAGCGAAAACAGGCGTTGCATGGCCTCGAACAGAGCTTTCGCCATCGATTCGCCAAACCACATTAAAGAAATCGCGCCGACTATCAGTACCGATGCTGACGCTAACTCTTTTGACCTTGCAACCTGCCCTTTTTCTTTGGCCTGTTGCAAGCGTTTGGGCGTGGCGTCTTCTGTGCGTTCTTGACCGTCTGACTCTGCCATTTCAGTCTCCTAGCAATCCAATCTGATGAGACGACATATCTGCTGCTCTCCTTGTAACCAATACAGCTCATAGTGGCTATATAAGCCGCCAAGAATGTACCAACAAAGCAACAGACCCACGAGTAGCGCAAACGCAAAACCCAAAGAGAATATATTTAACTGAGGTGCAGCACGTGTCATTACACCAAAAGAGAGGTTAATCGTGAGCAGCGCAATAATGCCAGATAAAGACATCGCCAACGCTGTTTTGAACATGATACCCAACCACAAGGCTAGCTCTCTGAAATCAACAGCGGTTAAAGAACCACTGCCAATAGGCAATGTGGTAAAGCTAAACACCACCAGCTGCAGCATTTTTAAGTGGCCGTCTGTCGCAAGAAAGAACATGGTCGCGAGCAACATAAACAGTTGACCAAGTACTGGCGTATTCTGACCGTTTGCTGGATCAACCATAGAGGCGAAGCCCAAGCTCGATTGCATACCTAGAATCTGACCGAGCATAACAAAGGTCTGAATCAAAAACTGAGTGACAAACCCCATGGCGACACCAATCACGATCTGTTCAAAAACCGTGAGAAAGCCTTGAAACGACAACAGTTCAATGTCTTTAGGGGCAGCAGGAATGGCCGGCATAACCGCAAGCGTAATCGCTAAACCTAGATACAGACGAATACGTGGAGACACAAAGCGCGCCCCGGTTACCGTCATCACCATCAGCATCGCTGAGATGCGAGTATATGGCCAAAAGTAATTGGCTAACCACTCGAGTACTAGACTTGTTGGGTATTCCATTGCGGTTTAATACAACACTTGCGGTAAGCGTTCAATGAGTTCAAAAAAGAACTCCATCATCATCTGCGTCATCCAGTGAGCAAACAACATCAACGCCAACAAAGTTACGATCAAACGAGGCAAGAAGCTGAGGGTTTGTTCATTGATTGAGGTTGCAGCTTGGAATACCGCCACGACCAAACCAATCAGCAGGCTAGGAATAATAATGGCGCACACCATTATCAGTACCATCCAAAGTGCATCTCGGAACAATTCTACGAATATTTCAGGATTCATTATTCCCCCAGCTACAAGGCAAAACTGCCGGCGAGTGTGGAGAGTATCAAGTTCCAACCATCAACAAGGACAAACAGCATCAATTTAAATGGCAAGGATACAATCATCGGTGACAACATCATCATACCCATGGCCATCAGCACCGAAGCAACGACTAAATCAATAATTAGGAACGGCAAGAACAGCATAAAACCGATTTGGAATGCCGTTTTTAGCTCTGACGTGATAAATGCTGGAATCAGAACCGCCATCGAAACATCTTCAGGGTTGGTCACTTCCGCGCCCGAGATCTCAACAAAGGTTTCCAAATCTTTGATTCGAGTCTGCTTGAGCATGAAAGATTTAATCGGGCCTTGGGCGACATCGAATGCCTGTCGTGCCGATATCTGTTCATTCAGATAAGGTTGAACCGCTTGCTCATTGACCTGATTGATCACCGGAGACATGATGAAGAAGGTCAAAAATATCGCGATACCAATGATGACTTGGTTTGAAGGTGTTTGTTGCAAACCCATCGCCTGACGCAAGATAGACATCACCACCACAATACGGGTGAACGACGTCATCAAAATCACCATCGCTGGCAAGAAGCCAAGCATGGTCATCAAGGCTAAAATTTGTAAATTAATCGAGTAGTCTTCACCACCATTAGCATTGGTGGTCATGGTAAAGGCAGGAATACCGCCACCATTTCCCGTTAGGCTGCCCGTGGTCATGGTTTGCGATTTAGCTTGGTCTTGCTCCATCGTACTGATGGTGACCGACTCTGAACCAGCTGTATTCTCGGGAATCACGGTGCCATCTTCAGCTTGTGCAAATACCGACATGCTGAAGACTAGAGAGCAGAGGAGAATGAGCGGAACTAACCACACTTTCACCATTCGGAAAACTCCGCTTTGGCAAAAGTAAGATGAGTTCAAAGGTCCGTTACTTGTTTGCATCTTTTTTTATTAGCTGGGAAAGCTGACTTGAGAATGTGCTTTTTTCCAGCATCTCCTGAGTAAGAGGTTTATCAAGCTTAGAGATCAGTTGAATTGATTGTGTAGTGATACCCACTAGATACTGATCCTCACCCGCTTGAACGATAGCAATACGTTCTTTTGTCCCAACCGCTATCTGTCTCACAATGGACAAGCCTTGTTGGTTGGACATTGTTGGCACTTGCATTCTCTTAAGCAGCCAAGCGATAAACAAGATGAAGGCTATAACGAAAATTAGCGACCCAAAAGTGGTCGCTAAATCAAGAGAAGGCGGCGCTGCAGCAAAGGCAATGGAAGGCATAGAAAACAAGCCTATGCCTAGTATTCCACGAAGCAAACCCGTCATCCCGCGAGATAAATTGGTCACTTCGCGAGAAAAGCCCACTAGCCTTTGAGACGAAAGGCTCATTAACGTAGCTTCTTAATACGTTCGGTTTGGCTAATCACGTCAGTCAAACGAATACCAAACTTGTCATTCACGACAACCACTTCGCCGTGAGCGATCAAAGTGCCGTTAACCATTACATCCAGTGATTCACCAGCAATTCTGTCTAGCTCAACAACCGAACCTTGGTTCAATTGAAGCAAGTTACGAATACTGATCTGAGAGCGACCCACTTCCATTGAAATGGTCACTGGAATATCCATGATGGTATCCAGTTTACGACGCTCGTCTTCAGTTATTTGAGGTGATGAATCGACAAGTTCATCAAGAGGCGCAGCCAAGACATCATCAACATCAATAGAAGGAGCAGAAGGATCTTCACCAAGCGCTGCCGCCCATTCGTCTGCTAGCTTTTGATCTTCACTAGGTTCCATTACCAATTCCTATACTTTAACTATTTTACTATTCGTCATCATCGCTATTTTCTAGTTCAGACATCAAGTCTTTACCTAGGAAAGCGAGATCGGTTTTAACTACGTGCGGTCTTTGAATTTTTTCAGAAATCTGTACGGCCAGCTTTTCGCCTGAACGGCCCATTTTCACACGATAGGTTGGTAGTTCTTCAACGAACATCGTCGCATGTTCTGGCATATTCATCGGGATAACATCCCCAGGACGAAGTTCCATCAAATCACGCAAAGAGATATCTTGCTCGAGCAAATTGACCCGGAAGTTGACGGGCACATCCATGATTTCATCACGCAGTGCTGAGCTCCAACGAACGTCGGTCTCCATCTTATCTGATTGCACACCCGCATCAAGCAATTCACGAATCGGCTCCACCATTGAGTAAGGCATAACCACGTGGAAATCACCGCCGCCGCCATCAACCTCAATATGGAATGAACTCACCACAATCACTTCTGTTGGGCTCACAATATTCGCCATACTCGGGTTCACTTCTGAATCCAAGTATTCAAACTCAACGCCCATCACGGGAGACCAAGCTTCTTTATAATCTTCGAATACAATTTTAAGCAGTAGCTGAATAATTCGTCTTTCAGTTGGCGTAAATTCACGACCTTCAATCTTGGCGTGAAAACGTCCATCGCCACCAAAGAAGTTCTCTACCAATATGAAAACAAGACGAGCTTCCATGGTAATCAGCGCCGTACCTTTTAGCGGTCGGAAACGCACCATGTTTAAACTGGTCGGTACATACAATGTGTTTTGGTACTCACCAAATTTCATCATTTGTACGCCGTTGATCGACACTTCAGCCGTTTTTCGCAACATATTAAACAAGCTGATCCGCATATGACGCGCGAAACGCTCATTGATAAGTTCAAGGGTCGGCATTCGACCACGAACGATTCGGTCTTGAGATGAGAAGTCGAAATTAACCGCATTCTCGTTTTCGGACTCTAAGACATCTTCAACTTCTTCAACATCATCGACACCATGTAATAGCGCATCAATTTCGTCTTGGCTTAATAAATCGGTCACAAATTACCTATTGAATTACGAAGTCAGTGAATAACACTTTTTCAATAACAGGCTGACCCACAGCTTGAGCCAGACTTGCTTTAATATCTTCTGTTGCCTTGTCACGAAGTTCTACTCGCCCGATCGGAGAGCGCAATTGGTCTACCGTTGCAGAGGCAAATGTCGCCAATAACGTACTTTCAACGAGTGGAGAGTGGTATCGAGCAAGGTCTTCATTCTTGCTGCCTCGTACCATAAGCTGCGCTTTGATCTGTACCAGACGAGCTTTTTTGTCACCGGTGACATTGAACAAAAAAGGTTGTGGAATATTAACATACGCCACTGGTTCAGCGGCCGATGATTGCGCTTCAGTTACCAAAGCAGATTCAGCCGCTTCATCATTTGAGCCTAGAAAGAAAAATGCAGCACCACCACCGCCAAGCAATAATACGGCGACTGCGATAATTATGATGAGAAGCTTACTCTTCCCTTTGGGTGCATCTTGTACTTGTGCCATATTCTTCTCTAACTTCCTGTTGTTTCCACGGACTAACGGATCTAAACCTGATACTAGGCATAATAACTAATTCCATCACGCTTTGATGCGACATTCAATTCAAGATTGCTGCCGTTATCAAGGTTTTCATCACCTTGCCCATCATTTGTGCGGTTAGAGCCTGATTGTTGTTCACCATTGTTATAGCTATCTTGGCTCTGCCCAGAATTCTGTTGTTGGACGGACGAATCGGCCAGTTGCATACCTTGTTGAGCAAGCATCTCTCTCAAGCGTGGCAAAGTCTGCTCAATAACATCTCGGGCTTGTTGATTGCTCACCGTAAAGTGCACGTTCGCCACGTCATTATTCATGGTCATGCGAATTTTCATCTGACCCAACTCTGGTGGGTCAAGGCGGATATCCAAGTTCTTGAGGTTCTTAGACATCATCATTTGTACTTTTTCTGCCACTTGCTCATTGGCCAGTTCTTTAGTGAGCTGCAAAGGAGCTTGTTGAGCCGCTTGAATCTCAGCGCGTGTAGGAGCCGAACCTGCCGTTGCAGAGCTTTGAACACCAGCAGCAGACGCTATCTGCTGAGCCAATGTCGAATCTTTGGAGTCTTCTTTAGCACCAGCCTTTCCGAGACCAGACAATGCGGCCGTGCCAGCGCCAGCTTTGAGCAACATATCCGTTGCACCCGCTTTAGTCGTTGCTACTGGTGCATTCATTGCCAAGCTTTGCGCCGTTAAACTCGGGTCCAAGGCTGCTTGTTGTGCAGAAGCGGCATTGCCCTGCTGAGCTGCTAACTGTTGCGCTGCAGCCTGTTGAGCCGCGTGCGCATTATTGGCATGTAACATTGTTGCCTTGTCTGCCACAGCATTAGTTGCAGCTTGAGATGACATCTGTGACGTCGCTTGTTGGGCTGCCGTCGCAACAGCCGCTGTCGATGCCACTGCTGCTAACGCTTTGGCTTCAGCCGAATCCGTATTATCCCAATCAATCGCGGCGGCTTGACCTGATGCACCGTTCAAGTCCGGAGCTTGGCTTAACAGAGCGTTTGCTTGCTGTTGAACATTCGTGAGTTGCTGGTTCAATACTTCGAGGTTAGACGTCGCTTTAGCCAGAGCGGTTTGCTCATCAATCGACAACTTAGCCCCGCTTTGTTGCTTTTGAAGCAGACCATCGACGATTGACTGTTCTGAGTCGATTTGCGCATTCAATTGGTTCAACGCTTTGGTTTTAGCGTCAACTTGCTTTGCGAGCTCAATATCTGCTGGCGAGATTGCTTGACCTTGAACAGCCGCAACATCGCTAGCCGCATTTTTTTGGCTCAGTTCTCGGCTCATACTCGCTTCGATTTGCTCGGGAGTAACGCCTTTGTCCATCAATTGACGGATTTCATCATCTGTCAGTTGAGAAACGCCTTTACCACCGGTAAGCACTGCGATTTCAGAATCGACGTCCAAGCCATTATCTTGATTTGCCACATTGGCTTGTTGTGCCGCCTTGTCCATTTCGCCTGTAGGGGAAGAAGCCCCTGCAACAGAAGCACCCGCGATATGACCTTGAGCTTGCTGAGGCAAGCCTTTGCCGTTCGGTGTTTGATTGAGCGTTTTATTTGCCTCATCCAACTGACCAAGTAACTTATTACCCTCACTCATCGCAGCATTCGCTTGAGAGGCACCTTGAGGTTGTTCCCCTTTGGCTAGTGATTTCTCTGTGAGTGCATTGTCATCGGTTGGATTCGATGAGCTTGTACCTTTCAGTGTCGGTTCTAATTCAGACGTTTGTTCAGCAGCCATTTTTTCAGTGACAGCCTTTTCATTAGAAACTTTTTCAGCCTCCAACTTTGCAGAAGCTTGCTTGGCTTGAGCTTCACTTGCTGCGTCTGCGCTCTTAGGCTCACTACTATCACCTTTAGTCACCTCAGAAGACGCTTCAGCTGAACTCGATTTAGCCGATGCACTGTCGTCACCCGAAGTCGAGGTTTGCTTACCGTCAGATTTAGAGGCGCTGTCGGCATCTTTAACTGTTGTTTTACTGTCACTTTCTTCAAAGCCTAGCGCTTCTTTAAAAGACTCAAAGAAACCTTTTGAGTCGCCGGTTTCTTCTACCTTTGGAGAGGCAGAACCGGTGTCCAACAATGATGACGTTTTGTTGGTCGCTGAATTTGAGGAAAGACTAACATTCATATATACAAGCTCTATCTACTAGCTTTGCTGCCACAAACTAGGCAACAAAAAGAAAGTCGGGCGTTTTTCATACCTTTGTCAGGCATAACACGCAATTTTATATAAAACGGAGCAAGAAACATGCCTATAAGTTTCGATTTTACAATCTGACGAACAATCCCTGCATCGTTCGTGGCTTAGGATCACATCTTCTTTCGGCCATACATCAGAGTCGAGAACTCATCCATTTGCTTTTGTTCTCTTTGGTCTTGCAGTTTGGCTTTCTCTTTCTGCTTTTTCTCCATCAACCACTCGTAGGATTTACGCTTTTTACGTAGCTCCATCCAATAGTCTTGGCAGTTATCGACCTGATTTTTGAAGTGGTGTTCCGCTTCTCTTTGCTTGGAAAGCGTTTCGTCAAGCTGAGTCAAGAATCGATTCAAGTGACCATATTGGCTGGCTGTAAGCCCCGCTTTACCTCGATCGATCAATTGCTGACAGTAATCCAGTCGGTACTTTTCAATCTGCGAGACCTGATCGTAGTAACCTTGTAACTCAGAATTTGCTTTGTTTAGCGCCAATACGGCTTGGTTCTCTTGGTCTTTCGCTTGATCGAGAAGAAATTCTAACGCGTTATCCATGATTGACCTTATTCAACACGGCCTAGCCCCCTAACACATGCTTCAACATGTTGACGCACATGTCATAGGGAACTGTTTCTTTCATTTTCTGTTGTAAGTACTCATCCAATCTCGGTTTCAAGGTGAAGGCACTATCAATCGCAGGATCAGTCCCCGGTTTGTAAGCACCAATCGATACCAAATCTTGGTTCTTACGACAAATAGACAGCACTTGGCGCACTGCTTTCGACATCAAAACATGTTCTTCAGTGGTAATTTGAGGCATAACACGACTGACTGACTTCTCTACATCAATTGCAGGATAATGACCCGCATCGGCCATTTCTCGAGACAATACGATGTGACCATCCAAAATTGCTCGCGACGCATCGGCAATCGGATCTTGTAAGTCATCACCTTCGGTTAGAACAGTGAAGAAAGCGGTAATAGAGCCTTGTTCATCATTGCCGTTACCCGCTCTTTCCACCAGCGCAGGAAGCTTGGCAAATACAGATGGCGGATATCCTTTAGTAGCAGGTGGCTCACCGACCGACAGTGCAATCTCACGCTGTGCTTGAGCAAAACGGGTTAGTGAATCCATCAACAGCAAGACATCTAAGCCTTGGTCTCGGAAATACTCGGCAACGGCTAGTGCGGTTTGGCAGCCCTTCAAACGCATTAATGGTGACGAATCCGCAGGAGCGGCAACAACAACCGAACGTTTACGGCCATCTTCGCCAAGAATCTCTTCGATAAATTCTTTTACTTCACGTCCACGTTCACCAATCAAACCCACTACGACCACTTGCGCCGTTGTGCCTCGAGTCATCATACCAAGCGTGACCGATTTACCCACACCGGAACCCGCAAACAAACCAATACGTTGACCTTTACCCACTGTAAGCAAACCATTGATGGCCTTCAAGCCGACATCAAGTGGCTCAGAAATAGGTTTACGAGCTAAAGGGTTGATGGGTTCTGCGTTAAATGAAGCGCGTTGCTCGGTATAGATTGGACCCAATCCATCAAGTGGATTACCCACGCCGTCGATAACACGGCCAAGCAGTTCCATCCCGACAGGAATGCCGCTTTCAGAGGTCACTGGCGTAACACGTGCACCCGGTAAGATCCCGGTGATTTGCTCACTCGGCATCAAAAATAGATTATCACCGGAGAAGCCCACCACTTCAGCTTCCATCTGACCAGACATAGTTTCGATCAAGCACAGGCTACCAATCGGAGCTTTACAGCCAGTCGCCTCAAGCGTTAAGCCAACCACACGCACCAACTTACCTGAGGCAATCGGTCGTGATTTCAGCCCTTCGACTTTGTATTGGCTTAGGCGATTCGCGAGTTCAAGCATTACTCATGACCTTGATGACGATTGGCGCCACAGAAGTTTTGAATCACGTTTTTCACGCGATCTTCCATGCGGTAATTAACACTCGACTCACCGGCTTCGATTTGCACATCACCACGGTTGAGTGCAGGCTCTGCTACTAGAGTCCAATTCCGACATTCCAGTTCAGAGTCACCATGGGCAGAACGGATAATCGCAACATCTTCAGGGTTAAGTTTTAAAGTGATTGCGTGGCCAGAGATCGGCAATGACTCGACCGATTCTTTCACGGTATCTAATATGATTTGTGGGTTGGTTTGAACTTCAACATGGACTACTTCTTTAACCATGGTTAATACCATGTCGACCAATTGCTTCTCTACCTGAGCGTTCATTAGCTCTAATGGCTGTGCGAATTGGTTAGCCAGTCCCATGAAAACCGCGACTTGTTGTTGAATATATTCTTGCCCAGCAGTAACACCTTCAAGCTTACCCGCTTCATTGCCTTCTGCATGGCCAGCAACAAGTCCTTCTTCTTTGCCTTTTTCGTAGCCCTGCTTAAAGCCAGCTTCTTGCCCTTGGTGAAGGCCTTCCTGATAAGCGCCTTGCTTGATCAGTTCAATCTGCTCTTCAGTCAGAACAAGCTCTTCGTCTTCAATGGCTTCTTCAACCGTCGGCATCCAGCTAGGGTCGTAATTAAACGCCGTCTCTTTAGCATTTTTACTCACGTCAGAAGTGTAATCAGGGAGCCCCCATTTTTGAGGCTGGGCAACCGTATTATCTTCATCGGGACGAAGGAAGCCGCGTTTTCTATCACCTGACATATCAGTACCTATCTATGTGTGAGTCAAACTACTATTTAAATTCAGAGAGTTAGACTTAAGTAATCGGGATTTCGAAATTGGATAAAGAAAAGCCCCAACACTGTGGGGCTTTGAGATTTCGTATTAGAGGAACTCGTCGGCACCGCCAGATAGCATAATCTCGCCACTGTCTGCCATTTTCCTCGCAATACCCAAGATCTCTTTCTGAGCCGCTTCCACTTCAGAGACTTTCACTGGCGGCATCGCCTCAATATCGTCTCTCATCATATCGGCAGCACGTTTAGACATGTTCTTGAAGATCTTCTCACGTAAACCTTCGTCGGCACCCTTAAGTGCTTTCTGAAGAATATCTTGTGGGACATCACGCAGCAATCGTTGAACGCCTTGGTCATCAACTTCGATAAGGTTTTCAAAGACAAACATAAGATCTTGAATCTGTGTTGCCATGTCTTCGTCTTGATCTCGGATTTGATCCATCAAGACACCTTCGACGTTGTTATCCATGTAGTTCATGATTTCAGCCGCAGCTTTCAGGCCACCAATTTTGGCTGCTTGAGCACCAGCTTGACCCGCAAACTGTTTCTCCATGATTTCGTTCAGTTCAGCAAGCGCTGAAGGTTGAACTTCTTCAAGGTTAGCAATACGCATCATTAAGTCTAGACGTACACGTTCAGGGAACTGAGATAAGATCTCAGCTGACTGATCGGCTTCTAGGTAAGACAATACAATCGTTTGAATCTGAGGGTGCTCGTTGATGATGATACTTGCCACCTGACGAGGATCCATCCACTTAAGAGAATCCAAGCCTTTCGAACCGGTACCCAGAAGGATCTGGTCAACAAGGTTATTCGCCTTATCTTCACCCAGAGCCGCCACCAATGCGTTACGCATGAAGTCTTCACTGCCCATACCGATGTTGGTGTACTTCTGAATATCATCCAAGAAAGCACGGTGAACTGCGCCGACTTTCTCTTGCGACAAGTCCGTGGCACGTGCCATCGCACTACCTACACGTTGAACCTGCTTAGGCTCTAAGTGACGAATAATACCGGCTGCATCTTCTTCATTGAGACTCAATAACAAGATCGCTGCGCGTTCATCACCCGATATCGAGTCGATGTCCACACTAGCGACATCAAGCACTTCACCGCCTTCAGCTTGTTGTGGAACAATTTCGTTAGCCATCTGCCATCCAATTCTTAACTACTTGAGCTGCTAGCTCTGGTTCATTCGCTACAAGAGCACGTACTGCTTTAAGCACATCTTCGTCTTTATGAAGGTTAGGTAAATCTATACTCGAACCGAATTCGAACAATTCACCACCTTCGATATCGCCACCAATCAGGCTGGTTTCGCCATCGGCGCCAATCGGCATGCCATCAGGGCCGTACATTTGATCATCATTGTCTGCCGCTGGGTTAAGCAATTTCTTCATTGCTGGGCGAACCAGAACCAACACCACCACAATAATGACCAACGCACTTGCAAACCAACGGATCCAATCGTTAAAGTTTGGATGCTCCCAAATTGGTACATCCGCTACGATATCGGTCACTTGAGGCGCAAATTGCATGCTCAATACATTAAGTAGGTCACCACGAGTTTCATCAAAACCCACAGTACCGATCAATATCTGACGAATCGCATTGATTTCGCTCGCTGGGATTGGCGTGTGAACGACTTCACCGGTATCTGGATTCAACGACTGGCGATCTTTGATTGCGACAGAAACCGTTTGGCGATTAACCGTGCCACTTTGCTTACGCTCATGGCTGATGGTGGTATCTAGCTCGAAGTTTCGAGTCGCTTCTTTATGAACCGAACCCTGCCCTGTCAAAGCTCCATCTTTCATCTGAGCAACATCTTGAGGAATAGAAGCATCTGCCGGTGGTTGATTGCTCAAAGCACCTGGGATACCTGCCACTGTATTACCATTGTTGTAATCTTCTAGCGTGTATTCACTTCGTGTTGCTGGTGTGTTCGGGTCAAAACGCTTTCTTGTTTGCTCTACCGCGCTAAAGTCGAGTTGAATATCAACCTGAGCGGTGTAATTACCAAAACCAAGAATAGGGATAAGAATAGAGTCAATTTTTTCACGCAACGCTTGCTCTTGGTTACGTTCGAGTTCGTGCTCTTTGCGACGAGCCGTGGACATTGGGTCTTGAGAGCCTGAACTCAACAATCGACCATGCTGATCGGTCACCGTAATACGTGAGGTTTTCATTCCCGGAACGGCACTCGCTACCATATCCACAACAGAATCGACTTCTTGCTGCTTGAGGTTAGTACCGGTTTTGAGGGTTAGGAATACGGAAGCGGAGGCTTCTTGATTATGACGAACAAAGACACTCTGCTTTGGCAAGGCCAGTAAAACCTGCGCTTTACGCACCTGTTTCATCTGTTCAATGGCTTTCGCAAGTTGTCTTTCACGACTTAATTTTAAGCGTTCTTGTTCTAAACGTTGCGATACGCCAAAACCCATGTCTTGCATGAGGATGTCGTCACCTGCGTTTCTCTCTTGATTCAATCCCGCTCGTACCATATTAAGCTTCAGTGAATTGTACTCACTGACCGGTACTGAAATGGTGTTGCCTTCAAGAGAATACTCGATCTTCTGTAGATCTAAGTAATCAAGAACTGGGATCAATTCTTCTGTTTCATACGCCCCTAATGGACGCATTTCTGGCTCTTTAACCCAGAAAAACAGCATCACAATAAGCGCGACACAGATAGAAATCGAAAGGACTAAGACGACCTGACGAAGTAAATCAAGATCACCTACGGCCATATCGAACTTTGATGAACTGCGTTCACCTAGATCGGGATTTTGCCCTTCTCCGTCTAGATCTGAACCGGCAATAAGTGCGTGGTCGTTGCTATCGCTTACGGCTAAATCTGTTGTTTGACTATTTTCTGCCACTATTCAACTACCTAACTTATACCGGCATATTCATAAGCTCTTTGTACGACTCGACCAATTTATTTCTAATTTGGATCGTCGCCTCAAAGGCCACACTAGATTTATTCCGAGCGATCATCACATCGGATAGAGATACACTCTGGTCACCGCTATCAAAGCGAGCTTGAAGATCGCCAGAGGTCTTTTGTAGTGAGTTCACGTTATTGATGGCTTGCGTCAACATATTGCCAAAGTCTGCACCAACCGCTTGCCCCGTTGCAGCGGGACGCGCGCTAGCAGCTTCAACCATCATTGCCTGCATTTCGCCTTGTAAACCATCTATTCTCATCTACTACCTCAGGAGTCAAAATTATGACTATCTATTTAGCTGTATTATTGACAGAGCAATTAGCGTGCCACACATTAATTTGACTAGACATCGTACTACAGCAGTCAGAAATCTGGCACCACTAATCTAGCCTCAGTTTGGGATATCTATTCCAGCATCACGCATTTTTGCCAACTTATAACGCAGCGTACGTGGACTAATTCCCAATTTTTCGGCCATCTCTTTACGGCGGCCATTACAAGCAATCAATGTTTCAAGAATAATCGCATACTCTTGATCTCGAAGCTCATTTCCAAGCCCTTCGCTGCCTGCCACAACTTTATTGATAGGATTCGCTTCAGCAATCGGCTTAATTTCTGGCGCTGCAACACTATTACCTTCAACAATTTGTTGTAGGCCACTTGCGTCTTGCCAATCAACACCCTCAAGTAAGATGTGTTCACCTGAAATATTTTCTTGCTCACTCAGAATTAGCGCGCGCTGCACGACATTATCAAGTTCACGTACATTCCCCGGCCAAGGATAATTGACGAGTTTACTGATCGCTTGCTCGGAAAGAGTAGGAACAGGCATACCGAGTTTGGTGCAATGACGTTCAACCAAATGCTTCGCAAGCGGCTCAATATCGCCTTTACGTTCACACAGGGCTGGCCACGTAATTGGGAATACATTCAATCGGTAGTATAAATCTTCACGGAAATTCCCTTCAGACACATACTGCTTAAGGTCGCGGTTACTGGTTGCCAGAACACGGACGTCCAGTTTGATGCTCTTGCGGCTACCTAGGCGTTCAACTTCGCGCTCTTGCAACACACGCAGCAGTTTCGCTTGAAGGCTAAGATCCATTTCACTGATCTCATCCAACAAAATAGTACCGCCCTGCGCTTGTTCAAATTTCCCAGGGCAAGCTTGAATAGCGCCAGTAAATGCGCCTTTGTCGTAGCCAAACAGTGTCGCTTCCAACATATTATCTGGAATCGCGGCACAGTTAATCGCAACAAACGGACCGTCTTTACGGCTCGAAGCGTTGTGAATATAGCGAGACATCACCTCTTTACCAGAACCACTTGGCCCTAGCACCATCACGTTGGCATCGGTTTTAGCCACCTTGTCGGCCAACATCATTAGCTTGATACTTTTCTCATCGGCAACAATGGCATCGCCATTATCGTCCGATTTTACGGGAGCGTAACGGCTCACCATATTAAGCAGAACTTCAGGCGCAAATGGCTTCGCCATGTAATCAATAGCACCTTCTTTCATTGCCGCTACCGCGTCTTCAATGTTGGCGTAAGCCGTCATCAATAAGACCGGAAGATTTGGCCAATGCTGCTTGATGTTTCTTAGCAATGCTAAGCCGCCCATACCCGCCATCTGTACATCAGAGACTACGATATCAACGGAGTTCGATTTCAATTTTACCAGAGCATCTTCCGCACAATCCGCTTCTAGCCATTCATAGCCAGCAAGTGCGAGTGTATCGACAAGGGCTTCGCGTAGACCTTCATCATCTTCGACGATTAACACTTTGCTTTGAGCCATAGGATTCTCCAGTGTAAATTCAGTTAAAACTTATTCATTTTCAGAAGAAGTACTTCTCTCTAACGGCAAGCACATTGTAAAGCATGCACCGTCCCCTTCTTCTGATATTAATTCCAATCGGCCTTCATGTGCTCGACAGACCATTTGCACAACCGCTAACCCCAAACCAGTACCTTGCGAACGAGTGGTAAAGAAGGGTTCCATAATTTTACCTTGAAGCTCTTTCGGTACGCCGGGGCCACTGTCTTGTACTGATATCTTAAGTTCGCCGTTTACGGGCCTAAAGAACACATCAATCTGCGATTCCTTGCCAGCAATTTGCACCGCGTTCAAAACTAGGTTGCTCAGAGCAGACGCAATAGCATTAGCGTTGCCAAACATCTGAGTCTCTTCGCCTTCCACTTCCTGGCAATAATCAATCTGGTTCGATTTTAATGCCGCTTCCACCATTGGGTGAAATTCAGTGATCAATTCAGCGACGGTAAACGGCTTCACAACCTTGTTGTCGCCACCTTTGGCAAACAACAACATGTCATTCACTTGCTTCTCTAAGTCATGCAATCTATCCATAAGCTTAGATTGAAAACGTGTCTTTGTAGCAGGAGGTAAGTTAGGCGCGGCAAGATTCGACGCGTATAACATCGCGCTCGAAAGCGGAGTTCGTACCTGATGCGCCAACGAGGCAACCATTCTGCCTAACGACGACAAACGCTGAAGATCACTCACGCGAGATTGTAGAAGACGAGTTTCTGTCAGGTCGGTAATCAAAATAAGCTGACCCGTGGTAGACGCTGAGATCGCCAAGCGAACCTTACGTCCGTTCTTTAATGAAATCTCGTGTCCATCATCGTCTTTAGGGTCAAAGGCACTTTGAATCACCGAAAACCACTTCTCACCCACTAACTCAACACCAAGAATACGGTGCGCTTCTGGGTTCGCTTCTCTTACTTCCCCATGAGTATCTAACAAGATGACACCTGCTGGCATCACATCAAGCACTTGCTTATAGCGCTCAACCTGCTGTTCAACTGAATCTAGGTGTGATTGATTTTCTGATTCGTGCATGTCAAAAATTTGCCTCAAATACTAAAACAGCCTGACACGTAAAACACGCGTCAGGCTATTTGCTATATTTATCACATAGTTAAGCAAGCAACAACTCGACTATGTCCTTTCTACTGTCTCAATCAAAACGATGTTTTAACTCAACACCCGTCTTAACTTGATACCGCTGAACGCGAATCTGAGCTCTATCGCTGTAGATTATATTTACGCATTTTTTCAACCAGAGTCGTTCTGCGCATGCCAAGCATGTCGGCAGCACGAGCAACAATTCCGCCCTGAGCTTCCAACGCTTGATTGATCATGTTCACTTCCATATCAGCGAGAAGCTCTTTCAAATTTACACCTTCAGGAGGCAGCTCTTGAGGTGCATTTGCGTTATCAGCGAGATCGTCTTGTTGGTCAAAGCTGAAATCCTCTGAGAACAAGTCAGCCAGAGCATCACGTTCTTGCTCTTCCTCTGATACAAAGCTATTAAACTCTGGTTGGAACTCAGGAATATCACTGTATCGATATTTAGTGGGCAGGTGATTGACGTCTACCAAACTGTTCGGGTAGAGGATAACCATACGCTCAACTAAGTTTGCTAGTTCACGAACGTTTCCTGGCCAGTAATGCTCCATCAGAGAGTTAATCGCTCGAGCGGTGAAACAGATAGGCATGCTGCCTTCCGCTTCCATTCGAGTCATCAGCTCTTGAAGCAGCAATGGGATGTCTTCTTTGCGATCTTGAAGCGCAGGCATTTCGATCGGAAAGACATTCAAGCGATAGTAAAGATCTTCACGGAATGAGTCATCGTCGATCATGTCTTCAAGGTTGCGGTGTGTTGCCGCAATCACGCGAACGTCAGCTTGAATCGTGTTGTTACCACCAACGCGTTCAAAGCATCGCTCTTGTAATACGCGCAGCAGTTTAACCTGCATCGCCATTGGCATATCGCCGATTTCATCAAGAAATAGCGTGCCACCTTCAGCTAACTCAAAGCGCCCTTTACGTGCGGTAATCGCTCCGGTAAACGCACCTTTCTCATGACCAAACAGCTCACTTTCCAATAAGTCTGGCGGAATCGCGCCACAGTTCACTGGCACGAAAGGCCCAGAGCGACGCTTAGAATGATAATGAATGTTTCGAGCAACCACTTCTTTACCCGTACCCGATTCACCAAGAATCAGTACATTCGCGTCAGTTGAAGAGACTTGTTCAATTAAGTGGCGAACTTCTTGAATGCCAGCACTTTGCCCAACGAGGCTACGAAACAGTGTGTTATCACGTGCAGAAGAAACAACTTGGACACCTTTACGACCTAAGAAGTCTTTACAGTGTCTCAATGCATCACTTAATTGAGGATAGTTAAGAGGCAGCTCTAATTCGCCAACATAGTTGGTGAGTTCATCGACCGAATGATTATGCTTGCCAATGACAAGCAATGGGATGTGATTTGCGTGAACGAGCTTTTCATTGAGTAAAGCGTTGAAGCCTTTACCTTTAATTGAGCCAATAATGCAGCCTGACCACTGTAGTGACCAATCCACTTTACGTGCTTGTTCCGAGCTGATTACTTCGCAGCTCTCTCCTACAAACTCTAATATTGTGCTTAAATTGTGACGATCTTGAGAATTATCATCGACGACAAGCAGTTTTGCCAAACCATGCATAAGTAGGAATTATTGCCTTTATTTTGGTGCGATGCGGAAAAACGGTGAGCAACGTAATCTATAAAACAGAAGAATATATCAATGATTATGTTTTACGTGGACAAATTAAGGAAATCAGCAACGAAAAAAGCCATTAGGCTATCTAATGGCTTCTATTTTATTTGATTAAAAAAATAAGGCAACCAACCAATTAACGTAAGTGTCGCTAGTTGGAAGGATAGTTTTTCTTTAAATACCTACGTCAGCAGACGTCAAGTTGTGATATTCGTTCGGAATTTGGTCCCAAGCGCTCTTAATTTCGCGGATAATATCGATAACATCATCAATTGGCTGTGGGTCATTTTTGTGATTTGCCGCAGAAATTTGCGTGATCATGAACTCATAAAGTTGATCTAGGTTTTTCGCAATATCGCCACCATCGGCCATAGAAAGGCAACTACGTAGGCTAATAATGATATCTAGAGCCTTACCAAGACGCTCACCTTTCACTGGAATGTTGCCCGCTTGCATTGCCGCTTTACCTTGAATCAAGCGTTCAATAGCACCCGCCATCAACATTTGTACAATCTTATGGGGTGAGGCAGCTGTTAGCTGACTATCCACTGATACCTTTTTATATGCCTGTAAAGAACCGCGCATAGTAAACCTCTTCTATAAAAACTTTTTGTATTGTTGAACTGATTTAGCACCGTGACGGTATTTGTGTAGGTTCTTACCTACTCGAGTCGTCTCAGACTGCATCAATTCGACCAATTTTCTGGTTCTGGTAATGGCTTCAAACCATTCAGAACTTTGCTTAACGTCGGGGTGTGAGTCGATGAATTGAAGCACGTTTTGCAATAACTGTTCTCTGTTATCGACAAGCTGCGTTATTTCTTCAGCATTAATTTCACTAAACTCGAACTTAGAGATAATTAATTGATCCAGTTCACAAAGCTCTTGAAGCTGGGTATTCATCGATTAGCCCAACGCATTCATCATACTGCCCAGTTGAGACTGCATTTTGCTGGTCGCATCTTGCATAGCCGTAAACTTAGAGTGTGTCCGGTTTTGTAGGCTATCCATGCGACGGTCCAATGCACTTTGATCATCAACCAAGCGATAATTCTGTTCGACCAGACTCTTTTCTCGTGTACGAATAGAGCCCGTAATACCGGTAATGCCTTGAATCGCATCTTCCACTTTTTTGGCGAAACCATTGTTACCGCCAAAGAACTCACCCAACTTATCGAAGTTGTTGTTGAGTTGACGGTCAAGCATGTCGTAGTTGATCTCTAGCGAGCCTTGTCTAGTTGTCGTGATACCAAACTCAGTCAATGATTTAAGGTTATCTGGCGCACCCTCAATGCTCGACGAGAAGACACCTTTTAGCCTTGAGTCGGCATTACGTACCGTACTATCACCAGAAAGTGGGCCTTTTTGGCCTGTTGTTGGGTCAACACCCGCCAAATCTTTAGACACTTGATAGAACTGGTTGTAAGAACTCACAAAGGATTCGATATCTTGGCGAACACTATTGCGGTCGTACTCAACACCGATTTCTGCCGGTGGCTTATCTTTCGGTGTTTTTCCTTTAACCGTAATATCGATACCTTCAACGGCATCTTCAATCACATTATTATTGCTAGAAAGCTGAGCAACGCCGTCCAAAACCACCATTGAATCTTGACCAGCTTGAACTTCCGTCATACCGCTATAGGTATCAAATGATTGCTGCGCTTGAGCTAGGTCGGCTTGTACTTTGTCGACTTTTTCCAATTGCTCACGCTCTTCAGGCGATAGCTTAGAGCGCTCGATGGTTTTAGCTTGTTCAGCGGTCAATTCGCCCTTTTCTACTTTTTCAGCCAGCTTAGTTTTTTCTTGAGCGATTTTCTCTTCAATACGAGCTTGTTCGGCTTCGAGTTTCTGCTGTGCTTCTTTTGGCGTGACGTATGAATCGGTCAAGGTACCTGATGCTGCATTTGACCAACCCGGAACATCGGGTGCTTTCTCAATTGCTTTTTCATCAAGCTCAAGTTCAGGTGAGTAATAGGAGTCTAGGAGCGTACCAGAGGCCGTCTCACTCCAGCCTGGAATATTGTCTTCAGGCATGACCGACTTTGCAGCTTGAGCTGCGTCTAGAGCAGCCTGACCGTCAGCTGCGGCTTGTTCGCCGTAGCTCAGGCTTTGAGAGCCTTCATCAGCTGCTGTGGAATCTGTTTGGGTTGCCGGAATGATATTTCCGTTTTCATCGAGTGTTTCACTTGCATTTGGGTCATCGTTAGCGATTGCGCCATCGATGAGTTCGACCGCTTTGCCTGCCGGCGTTAGAGCTAGGAGTTCTTGAGCAGCAAGGCGAGCTTTCTCTAACGATTCAACACGCTCTTCAAGCGTTCTGTATTCGAGTTTTTTTAAGGGGTTTGCAGAGTCGGAATCGACATTGATATTGATTTGTTGGTCAGAACCAGACTGATTGGAAGCAACGATAAGTCGCGGGCCTTCAACATCATTGATGATAGAAGCACGAACGCCTGGGTTTTTATCTGCGCCGTTAATTCCGCGAACAACCTCGATCAGTTTCGATCTATCGCTAACTTGTACGTCAAAGCTCTTGTCACCTAATGAAATCTGCAGCTTGCCTGGACCAAATTTCATGTCTTCTGACAATACATCAGAAGCCACTTTATGGCTTTGGGCAAGCTGCAACACATCGATGGCATATTTGCCAGCGATCGCTTCGGTAGTCGCTGTTGCAGAAACCAGACCTTCATCGGTACTTTCGACTGTTCTCACAGCGAAAGCTTTCTCCTGACGAAAGTTTGTCATCAGGTTTTTCATCGAATCGAGAGATTCTCTGAGTCTTCCATAGGCACTAATGCTGGTATCGATTCGCGTTCGTTCATTGTCGATTCGTTGCTGTTTAGGCACACGCTCAGAATCAACAATTTTGCTGACCATGGAATTGATATCCATGCCAGACGAAATCCCCATTGGGCCAAAACTCATTAAATCACCTCAATAATACGACTTAAACCTTCACCTCAAATATTCGACTATTTGAGTTTTGGGCTGCTAGGCGTCTTAGAATTTCAAGCATTTCTTCATCGGGAATCTGGCGAATAATATCTCCAGTCGTGGTCTCATAAATCGTGACCACATCTCTCCCCGATTCTTCATCGACTTTAAAGGCAACACCTTTATTGAGAGAAGAGATAAACTCGTTTACCTTCTCTACCATCTTGACTCGCTCTTCATCATTTAACTCTTGTCTATGTTGAGCCAATTGAATCGCCGCTTCAGTAGCTTCCTCTTTCGATTTCTCTACTTTGCCATAAGATGTTGCTTCTTTCAGTCGTGAAGTACTCGACGCACTACTACCTTCATCGCTTGCAAATTTAATGCCATTAGGTGAGCCATAAGGCTGGATGTTCGATGTGTTGGATGATATTTCCATAACAGTCTCCCTCCCTCCTTTGTGAGCCATACAGTAAAACTCTACCCAAAGTAGAGTTTACCGCTACTTACCGAAGTAAGTTTAGCCCAATAAGCTTAGAGCTGCTGATGGTGATTGTTTTGCTTGAGCTAGGATAGAAGTACTCGCCTGTTGTAGGATTTGAGACTTCGTCATTGCTGTTGTTTCTTTCGCGTAATCAGTATCTTTGATACGGCTCTTAGATGCATTAACGTTTTCGTTGATGTTATCTAAGTTGCTGATTGCGTGGTCAAAACGGTTTTGGAAAGCACCAAGAGAAGCACGGTTACTATCAACAGATTTCAGTGCGCCATCGATGATAGACACCGCTTCGTTTGCACCAGCAACTGAAGTTACGTCGATATCGTTAACAGTCACGTCTTTAGCTGCACCAATACCAAGTTCACCAGCAAGGCTGCCACCGAACTCAACATCACCATCAACTTTTTGGCTTGAAGCGAAAAGTTGCAGTTTGCCGCCTTCACCAACAGACGCTTTAACGTCTTGGCTTTGACCGTTGATGTAAGTTGCCAGCTCTTCGATATCATTGCCTTCTTTTGCAGAAATAGACAACTCTTGAGCTTCACCAAACTTATCGTTGTATTTGATAGTCAGATCAGAACCTGCAGCCACACGCCAAGAAGCATCTTTGCCTTCTTCTACGCCGTAGCTTTTGCCGCCCATGTCTTGAGTATCAGTACGCATGTTGTTCATCGTAAGCATTACTGCTTCACCAGAATCAGCACCGATTTGGAAAGATTGGCTACCGTAAGTACCGTTAAGAAGCTTGTTACCACCAAAAGAGGTCGTTTCAGCGATACGGTTAAGCTCAGTGTTTAGTGCGGAGACTTCTTCTTGGATCGCAACACGTTCAGATTTGCTGTTTGAACCATTTGAAGATTGAAGAGAAAGGTCACGCATACGTTGCAGTATGTTGGTTGACTCATTCATTGCACCTTCAGCTGTCTGTGCAATAGAGATACCGTCATTCGCGTTTTTCACAGCCATATCTAGGCCACGGCTTTGCGACGTTAAGCGGTTAGAGATTTGTAGGCCCGCAGCATCATCTTTTGCGCTATTGATTTTATAGCCAGAAGACAAACGCTCCATTGATTTTTGAGTACCTTCAGCCGCGCTATTTAGGTAGCGCTGAGCCGTCATTGCAGACACATTAGTGCTTACATTAATCGCCATAGTTGATCTCCTTTAGGCATTTTTAATGTACTTATGTAACTCTCACCTCACACAAATACATGTCAATTTTGTTTATGCACCAGTGTCTCTCTCACCTTACATTGGTACATATCATTTCTCTCAATCCCTTTAACGGCCCCTTAAGTAGAAGCTTTAATAAAAAATGTGCTTTTTTTCGTATTCTTTTCAACAACAAAGAAAAGTGTGATCGGGATTCAATTAATAGAGCAACATTAGCTAAAGTTTCCATTCAACTTGGATTAATGAGCGTGGTGTTGAATATAAAAACCAAAAAAGATCCCTGATATCTCGTTCTACTCGATTCTGCGATGACGGCAGATGTCTCATTAATTTATGAACCACTCGTCATTGGTCACTGTGGTAAGTGAGATATTGAACAACGCTTCTATTAAAAAACAGATTCCTGATACCTCGTTCTACTCGGTTCTGGAATGACGACAAATACCTTTGTTCAAACTGAAACATTATTCACTCAGGCCAACAGTGCTCATCTCGCGATACTGTGAAGTCATCATCACTCTAATCCCCTTCATTCCCAACAGTGAGGGACGAGCGTGATAGGGAATCTCGCTTTTGCTCCTGATCATCAACTCTACTATTTCCCAAGTCCTTCGTTTACCAAATAACGGGTAATAAAAAACCCAGCCGAAGCTGGGTCTGTTTAGCGCTCATCTCTCACCACGAGCTAATTTGTGGAAGCCTAACGTTAACGTTTATGATCAACAACGCTTATGATCAACAGCGCTTATAACCAACATGGCAACGTGGCCTTTCAATCGATTAACCTAGTAGGCTAAGTGCCGAGTTCGGTGCTTGCTTCGCTTGAGCAAGGATCGAGCTTGAAGCTTGAGAAAGGATCTGAGATTTAGTCATCTGAGTCGTTTCTTTCGCGAAATCGGTATCTTTAATACGGCTCTTAGATGCGTTAACGTTCTCGTTAATGTTGTCTAAGTTGCTGATAGCGTGGTCGAAACGGTTTTGGAAAGCACCCAGTTCAGCACGGTGGCTGTCTACGTACTTAAGTGCCGCATCGATGACTGCTACAGACTCTTGTGCGCCACCAACTGATGTCACGTCGATAGTATCAACCGTTACATCTTTGCCAGGCTGCATGCCTAGTTCACCAGCAAGGCTGCCAGAAAATGCCACTTCGCCTTCAACTTTGTTGTTACCAGTAAACATTTGTAGCTTACCGTCTTCAGTTACAGACGCTTTAACAGAGTCTTGTTGACCGTTGATGTACGTTGCTAGCTCTTCGATGTCGTCGCCCGCTTTCGCAGACACATCGATTTCTTGTGCTTGGCCGAAGTTATCGGTGAACGACATTTTTAGGTCGTTTGCGCCAGCTTGAACGTTCCAGTCTTTGTCTTTCGCGTTCTCAGTTTGGTAGCTCTTACCACCCATCTGAGCGTTATCAGAGCGCATATCTTTCAGTTGAAGCATTACCGCTTCACCGTTATCCGCACCGATTTGGAATGATTTAGTACCGTGAGTACCGTTAAGCAGCTTGTTGCCACCAAAAGACGTGGTTTCCGCAATACGGTTCAGTTCGTCGTTTAGTGCTGTTACTTCTTCTTGAATCGCTACACGCTCAGATTTTGAGTTTGAGCCGTTTGAAGATTGTAGAGACAAGTCACGCATACGTTGCAGGATGTTGGTTGTCTCGTTCATTGCACCTTCAGCAGTTTGTGCAATAGAGATACCGTCGTTCGCGTTACGAACAGCAACATCAAGGCCGCGGCTCTGAACGTTCAAACGGTTAGAGATTTGTAGGCCCGCAGCGTCATCTTTCGCGCTGTTGATTTTAGAACCTGAAGCTAGGCGCTCCATTGATGTTTGTTGTGCGCTGTTTGCGTTGTTTAGGTAACGTTGCGCAGTCATCGCTGAAACGTTTGTATTTACATTCACTGCCATGGTGATTTCTCCAATTGATTTTCCGGTATAGCGGTTTCCGACGTCTCGGAAAACCAAGTAGTTCTCTCAAAGTTACTTTTAATAACGGCTCAAAATCCCGAAGCTTTAGAAAAACTTTTAAAAAACCACAAATAAAATATTAACTCTTTATTTATCAGCAATTTAAGTTTATCACTTTTCTAAAACAGCTATCGGATTTAATGGGCTAAAGATCCTAACTTGTTCAAAAAACACGCTAACTGTCGTTCAAATTAGTCAAAGCTCAGAAATGATCAATCACCAAAGATCGCAGATGGGCATAAAGATTGTGCAATTTATCTAGCCAAGGAGAGCGTTTGTAACCAAGAAAATGGGTTGAATTGAAACAGAAGGATCAGAAATCTAAAGTTAGAAGCCAGCGGGAAACGCAAAAGACAGGAAAACAAAAAGATAGAAATAAGAAAGATAGGAAACAGAGAAATAAAAAACAGAAAGGAAAAAGCCCCTTTTCCTTTGAGAGAACCGGGGCTAGTTGGCAGGTCAGAGCCTGTGTGGAGATCATCGAGAAATGAACACATTTCTGACTCGCCGTTGCATTCTTACCGTAAAAATGAATAGCAGGTGAGAGATGAGAGAGCTAAACACTCATAGTAAGTATGCTTGCCAGTATCCCTTGCTGTATGGCTCACGTCTGAACACAAACAGCAAGTTCAACCAATAACTATTGCAATAGTGTCATTGCAGAGTTAGGCAACTGTTTTGCTTGAGCAAGTATCGAAGTACCTGCTTGTTGCAGAATTTGTGATTTGGTCATTTGCGTCGTCTCTTTCGCAAAGTCCGTATCTTTGATTCGGCTGTTAGAAGCGTCTACGTTCTCTTGAACGTTCGCCAAGTTATTAATACTGTGGCTTAGACGGTTCTGTTTAGCACCCAAATCAGCACGCTGTGAATCTACATACTTCATTGCAGAATCAATTACGCTGATTGCGTTTTGTGAACCTGCAACGCTAGTCAGGCTGATATCTTGAACCGATGTTGCACGGCCTTCACTCTTAATACCTAGCTCAGATGCTAGGCCACCAGAGATCGACATTGCACCGTCAAGGTCAGGTTCAGCAACGAATAGTTGTATGCGACCATCATCGGTCACCGATGCGTTCACAAGATCAGATTGACCATTAATGTAAGTAGCAAGCTCTTCGATATCATCACCCGCTTTGGTATTGATATCTAAAACGATGTCTTCACCTGCTTTGGTTCTAAATTCAAACTTAAGATCGCGAGCTTGTGCTGGTACTTCCCAACTTTTGTCTTTACCGTTTTCAGAATCAAACGTTGTACCACCCATACGGAAGTCATCAGCACGAACACTAGTGAGTCCCATAATCATTGCTTCACCAGAACTAGAACCTATCTGGAAAGAGGCCTCACCAAATGAACCATTCAACAGACGACGGCCACCAAATGAGGTCGTTTCCGCGATACGGTTTAGCTCATCTTGAAGTGCCGAAGACTCTTCATTAAGCGCTGTACGTTCCGCTGCCGAGTTCGTACCGTTTGATGATTGAATCGCCAGATCACGCATACGTTGTAGTACGTTGGTTGATTCGTTCATCGCGCCTTCAGCGGTTTGTGCAATTGAAATACCATCGTTGGCATTACGCATTGCCACGTCTAAACCACGTGATTGCGCCGTTAAACGGTTCGAGATTTGCAGACCGGCTGCATCGTCTTTCGCGCTGTTGATTTTATGCCCTGATGACAAACGCTCCATAGAGGTCGCTAAATCATTAGACGCTTTATTTAGGTAACGCTGTGCTGTCATAGCAGAAACGTTAGTGCTTACATTAATAGCCATTTTGCTCTCCTTATGAGTTCGCAAACTTTCTGCGAAGCGGCCAGCTTTACTCTCATATGGATAAGCACTGACCGTGTATTACTCGCTAAACCCTATGCAGGGTTTAAGATCTGTATAAATCATTTTATGACCAACACATATACAAGTTATATGCCAAGTTTAATACTGTTTTGATTAATTTTTAATATACATAAAATCAATCACTTAAATTAAAACTTAACTCGATTTGGTTTTACTAGCTTGGGGAACAAAAAGTATCTTCATTCGCCCATTGCCGCTTTTTGCCGCTATTCTCAAACAGATGATATCCTGTATAAAAAACCGGCAAAGGTTGAAGTGATTCGCGCATACGGCATAGCACATATGGCAAAGAATCTAACTTCAATGGTGAGTGTTAGTTCACCACTAAATACCGATTAATTATCAAATATAATTAAACAAGGTCAGGTCTTTGGTTTTACCAAACGCTTGTTGAGAAGCTTGCAATGCTCGAGAGTTTTCATTGAACTCAATGATGGCCTTCGAGTAATCCAAGTCTTCAAAGGTGCTTTTTGCTTTCGCTAAAGACAACTTAAAATCTTCATGTTGCTGCTCTTGAATATCCAGCGTACTTAAACGCGCACCAACATCGGTTCTTGCCTTGGTCAAATGGATAAACGCAGCGTGGAACTCTTCAGTTACTTGGTGCAATTTCGCTGTTGCTGATGCATCCGATACCGGGTTTTCAGCCTGCTCAGCCGCTTCTTTGAACGTATCAAAGATAGAGAAGGTCTCTCTCGGCTCTAAGGTGATCGAATCGCCTTTAGTAATTTGGCCTTTGATTTGGATATTCAGCCCTTCATAGACAATGCCAGTCGAAGGATCAAAATCTTCTGCGGCTACCACTGCGCCATCTTTTTCAAGTTGATAAGCATAATTTCCTGTCTGCATATCAACGAACGTCACTTTATACGTTGACCCATCTTCAGCTGAGTTCGTCGCACGTTCCAAAAGTAACTCAGAAGCGGGTTCAAGCTCATACTGCGGTTCGTAATCACCAAACGGGTTATCTATTTCCATAAATAACTTGCTGCCCGGATCATTCATCGCCATCTCGAAGCTACTCGCTACACGCATCTTTCGCTGATAGTCATCGCCCTGATAACTGACGTTGCCTTGGTTATCTCTAAAAAAGGGTTGATTCTTCGGCTTAGTACCCGCAAACGTATAGTTACCCGACTCATCTTGAGAGTTAGCTAGATGCAGAAAGTTATTCGATAGTTCTTGGATCTCGCGCTTCTTCGCTAAACGGTCCTCTGGAGAGAGCGCACCGTTAATCATTTCCATCACGGTTCGTTTTGCTTCATCAGCAAAGCCCTCGGTGTTGGAGACCAATACCTCATGATGTTCCAATCGATTACGAACCAAGACGATCGCGTCACTATATTGTTTAAGCTGTTCTGATTGCTGACCAATATTTTGTAAATAGTGGGTCGCAAGAGGGTCATCACTTGGAGACTGCAACTTCTTACCGGAAGCAAGTTGTGCTTGGTTGTGATGTATCTTGTTCTCTTGACGGCGCAAATCGTTCTGAACAGATTGGTAGTTGTGGAAGCTAGAGATACGATTCAACATTTATATTCCTACCTCAGAGCCAAAATAGTATTGAACGTATCATTGGCTGCTTGCATGATGCGTGAAGAAGCCATATACGCTTGCTGAAATTTCATCATATTTGCAGCTTCTTCATCGAGGTTAACCCCCGACACTGAAGCAATACGTTCCTGAGCGGATTCCTTTTCTAAGGTGGCAATGTCGCTTAAGCGATTTGCCGTCGACGCTTTCAGGCCCGTATTGGTATTCAAGTTGTGGTAAAGGTCTAAAATCGTAGACTCACCATCATTCAAGATCTTTCCAGTTTGGAGATCTTGCAGTTTACGCAAGTTACCGTTATCACCCTCTGATGGGACAATGTTTGCCGTAAATTTATCGTTTGCCACAGCCCCAGCGGTCAACTCGAAAGTCGTGCCATTAATCGTAACCGGACCTTCAGGTGGGTACGGCTGCGGCTGCATTAAAATATTACCTTTCGGGTCAGTCACGGCAAACTGCTCACCTTTTGGTGAAACAATCACTTCAAACTCACGCAATTGACCGGCCGCTAGGATCTTGAACCCCGCCGAACCTTTCGCAAACGTAGTCGATGCCTCATAACTTTGTGCGGCAATATCTCTTGGGTCTTTGGTTTCCATCTGAATCTGAGCAGCAAAGTTACGAGTTGGACGCAGTAACAGCTTCTCACCCAATTCAGGCGGGTTTCGAACTTCGACTCGCATACCATCTAGATAAAAAGCATTGCCCGCTGCATTCGTGCTGACTTTGACCGTTTCACCGTCAGGCTTGGTCACGACATAGTCGCTACCGTCATATTTAAGACCGTACTCGCCGCCTTTTAAAGCCGAGGTGTCATCAATATAAACGGCAACATCAGCCTTTGATTGGCTGCCAGCCGTCACGCGTGATTTCGCCACGCGCTCAGAGTTCACATCGGTGAAAATATTTTGGCCAACGTTACCATTGAGATCCAAACCTTGTGATTGAAGTGAGTTTACTCTCTCAGAGAAAGCCGTCGCCAAACGTCCAAGTTCGTCCATGATGCCAGGAATATGTTCGTCTCGCATATCGAGCATGGCACCGATTTTCCCATCGATATCATTACTGGTAATCGGCTTCAAAGACTTGCCTTCAACTATCGCTAATCGACGCTGATGCGTATCAGGCAAACCATCAACCAGCTTCAGTTGACTTGCTTCACTACCAGAAACCAAGGTATGACCATTACCAATATGGACGTTAAATCCTTCCGCATTAGAGCGCGGCGTTACCGTCACTTTGGTGTAGCCAGATAGCTCATTGATCAACTTTTCGTGCTGATCTCGTAAATCATTGTGAGGCCCTGGTGTTCGCATCATCAGACGCTGAACGTCACGAATCTCAACCGCAATTTGGTTTACTCGTTCAATGCCGACTTCTAATTTTTTGTTCGTAGAATCAGACTGTTGACGTACCGTTTCATGAAATTCATTCAAGGTTTTAGTTACAAGTCCTGCTTTTTCTAAAACGACTTTACGCGCACCCACATCATTCGGGGTATCGGCGAGAGTCTTAACAGAATCAAACCATTCGTTGAGGTTTTCTGGAATCTTCTTTGAAGCGACCGACGACAACATGCTCGACAGCATATCGAGGTTGGCTTCGGTATCGCCTTTGTTGGCGGCATTGGTTGTCGATAAGTTAAGTTCTTTGACGGCAAACTGATCCCAAGAGCGGCGAACATTTTCCACATGCACACCCATACCGTAGGATTGCCCACCGTACTGGCGCGGGTCATTCACACCTTGAATCACAGACTGGCGGCTATAGCCCTCTGTGTTGGCGTTAGAAATGTTATGACCTGTGGTGTTGAGCTGTCTCTGAGCCGTAAGAACACTTTGTGCCCCTACATTCAGAAGATCCGACGCCATAATGCCCCCAAAAAACTTAACAAAATCAGCATGAACTGATTAACTACTACAGCTTATTATTAAGATATTTAGCAATATATGTGCCAATAGAAATAACGGAGAGTTAAAAGACAATAATTTATTGAAGTGTAAGGAGATAACGATGAAAGGAGTGGCAAATTCGAAAGGGGCGGATAAGAAAAGAGCCTGCCAGTAGGAAGCTCTCTATGTTGATTGACGACGCTAGTTCATCTCATCGATCTTGGCTTTAACTCGTAAAACCTTGTCTGCATAGTTAGGGTCGGTTGCGTAACCTGCCTGATGAATGCCTTTGATGAAATTCTCTGAATTGCCTTGATGCTGTAGCGCTGTTTCGTATCTTGGGTTTTCGTTCAAGAACTTCACGTAATCATTAAAGCTATCTTCGAAATTAGAGTAAGAACGGAAAGAAGCTGACTCTTTAACGGCTGTTTTACCATGGAACTCAAGTGTTTGAGTCGCGACCTTATCACCCTTCCAACTTCTATCTGCTTTGATGTTGAATAGGTTGTTGCTGTTGCCCAAAGAGTTCTTAATCATCTTAGAACCCCAACCTGTTTCAAGTGCCGCTTGTGCTAATAGCAGTGACGAATCAACACCGAGTGCGCTCGCCGCTTTTTCAGCGTAAGGCTTCATTGAGGCAACAAACGATTCTGGAGAATCGAAAGATGCGGGTTGTTTAACAGCGGAAGCAGATTGAATTTCAGATGCTCTCTCTTCTGAACGACCTGAATACTGAGGTCTTTCCAGTGAGGTATCAAAACCTTCACTGCGAACCTTGTCTTCTGTCGCATCACTTGCTTGACCCGCGCTTAATTGAGCTACGATCATATCCGCAAGGCCTAATGAACCTGAAGCACTGAGTTCGCTCGCCATTTGGTCATCTTGCATCTGACGATAAAACTGCTCGTTCTGGCTGTTTAGCATATCTGATTTAAAGCTAGAGTTCGCATCACGCATCGACTTAAACAACATCGACGTAAAAATGGATTCAAACTGTTTTGCCGCAGCGGTTAATGCTTCTTTCTCGCTGCCTTCCTCACCGTTTACCGCTTGTTGACGAAGACGGTCTAAACTGCCGATGTCGTGAATAAAGCCGATGTCATTGTTATTCTTAATCATGCTTTATTCCTTAGATAATGATCAATTGGCCTTCAATTGCACCCGCTTGTTTCAGTGCTTGAAGGATTGCCATTAAATCAGAAGGTGCAGCGCCTACTTCATTGACTGCGCGTACCAAATCGTCCAGCGTTAGGCCCGGTTCAAATTTGAACATCTTGCCATCAGCTTCGGTGATTTCGATATCAGAATCAGGAACTACTACCGTTTGGCCACCAGAGAATGCATTCGGTTGGCTTACGTTGAGGTTTTCTTTGATTGCAACCGTCATACCACCGTGGGTTACCGCCGCCGCTCTTAGGCGAACGTGCTTACCAACCACAATAGTACCGGTACGAGAGTTAACAATGATTTTTGCAGAACCCTCTGCAGGATCAAATTCGATGTTTTCGATTGCCGATAAGAAAGCCACGCGTTGGCTGATTTCTCGAGGAGCGCGAACTTTTACTGACGTCGCGTCAACCGCTGAAGCCATTTGTGGGCCTAGGAAATTATTCACCGCATCAGCCAAACGTTGAGCGGTTGTGAAATCTGATTGGATTAAGTTGAAAGTGATGTAATCGCCACGACCGAATGGGGTTGGGATCTCTTGTTCAACCGTCGCACCGCTAGAGATGATGCCGACATTAGGGTTGTTACCGACGATTTTAGAGCCGTCATTACCTTGAGCACTAAAACCACTTACCACCAAGTTACCTTGTGCTACCGCGTATACTTGACCATCTAAACCTTTTAGGAAGGTCTGTAGCAAGGTACCACCACGAAGGCTTTTTGCTGAACCGATAGAAGATACTGTTACGTCAACTTCCTGACCTTGCTTAGAGAATGCCGGAAGTTCAGCGGTAACGATAACGGCCGCTACGTTTTTTGTTTTTGGCTTGGTGCCAGGCGGCAATTGAATGCCAAAATTTTGCAGCATTGCGTTAAACGTTTGATCGGTAAAGGGAGTTGTCTCACCGGTACCCGGCAAACCTGTGACCAGACCATAGCCGACAAGTTGGTTACTACGAACACCCGCCACTTTTGCCACGTCTTTAATACGCGCAGCATGGGCACTGGTGGCAAGAAATAGCATGCCGAATAGTACGAGTGTCAGTTTTTTCATTGAGTAACCTGTCTGTATTGCTTTAATTTATAATGAGTTAGCTTGAAATCAAATAATTCTGGGAGTGTCAGTATGTCGACACTGTCTCAAACTCTACAAAGATACATTAAAGAATCGTGCCAAGAATCCTGGCTCTTGCATATCTTTCTGAACACCAGTACCTGAGTACTGAATTCGCGCGTTAGAAACTCGGTTCGAAGCAATGGTATTCTCGAAATCAATATCGTCAGGGCGGATGGTGCCACTTAGGCGGATATACTCATCGCCTGTGTTCAGTGTCATCCACTTTTCACCACGAACCACGAGGTTGCCATTGGCTAACACTTCGATCACTTCTACGGTGATGTAGCCGCTGATGCTGTTACTTTGGTTGGCTGAGGTATCACCAGCAAAGGTGTTGGTGTTGCTCAGGTCGTAAGAGAAATTGTACTTGTCTATGGTTAGCTCTTGGCCGCCAACAGCCAATGGTTCCATTGATGCGTCGTTCGACTTAGACATGTCTGCGTTGGCTTTTTTTGTTGCTCGAGTATTTTCATCGAGTGCAACTGTAATGATGTCACCAATACCGCGAGGTTTTGAGTCGTCATACATGCTGCCAATATGGCTCACATTGAACAGCGAACCTGTCGCTGCGGCATAGTGTTCAGGTTTCTTCTTTGGGTTGATTGGTGCCCATGCAGGGTCGCCCGCGATTGGATCGGTTCTGCCACGAAGTGTGTCAATAATACCAGAGCTCTCTTCAGCCGACTTATCACCTTCTACTGCATCAACCACTGTAGTCGCGTTTTCTTGTGCTGGAGTTTCGATGGGATCCAGTACAGAACAGCCTGTCATAGACAGAAACAGAGCTAAACAAAAAATACGTTTCATGGCGATATACTCTCAGCAGGCGATGGTAAATAGATCAATGAGTAGAAACTCGTCTATTCATTAAAAACAGATCTATTAATTGTAAATAAGTCAGTAAACGGCAAATAAACCAATTACAGCTGTTGGTTAACAAAGCTCATCATCTTGTCTACTGACGAGATAACTTTTGAGTTCATTTCGTAAACACGTTGAGCTTCAATCATGTTAACCAGCTCTTCGGTTACGTTTACGTTCGATGTTTCTAGCATCGACTGACGGATGTTACCCAAGCCATCAAAGCCCGGAACACCCTCTTGCGGATCGCCACTTGCGCCCGTTGGTAAGTAAAGGTTTTGACCTACTGGCTCTAAACCACCTGGGTTTACGAAGTCAGTAATGGTGATTTGGCCAACCACGACGTTGTTTTGCTCACCACGTAGACGAACCGACACTTCACCATCGTTACCAACCGTCACCGAAATCGCATCTTCAGGAATAACGATTTCTGGTTGCAGAGCATAACCTTGGCCCGAAGTTACGATCGCGCCATCACCGTTCAGTGTGAACTGACCATTTCGGCTGTAGCCTGTTTCACCGTCTGGCATTTCCACTTGGAAGAAGCCATCACCTTCGATCATCATATCTAAGCTGTTCGATGTCGTTTGTGCGTTACCGTGAGTGTGAACTTTTTGAGTTGCCACAACTTTAGAACCAGCACCCAACATCAAACCACTTGGCAGCTCAGTATTCTGAGAAGATTGGCCACCCGGCTGATTGATGTTCTGATAGAACAGATCTTCAAATACCGCACGGCTCTTTTTAAAGCCAATGGTTGAGGCGTTGGCAAGGTTGTTTGAAATTGTTGAGATATTGGTTTGTTGGGCGTCTAAACCTGTTTTACTTACCCATAATGCTGGATGCATAGCAAATTCCTTTAAATTCTATTAGCTCATACGAAGCAGTGAATCAGACGACTTGTCCATTTCCTCTGCTGTGCTCATCATCTTGACCTGCATTTCGAATTGACGTTGTAAGTCAATTAGGCTGGTCATTTCACCGACAGCATTTACGTTACTGCCTTCGATGGCACCTTTTAGCAACGTTACCGCTGCATCTGCTTCGTATGCCTGATCTGGGTTTTTCGAACGGAATAGACCATTCGTGTCTTTAAATAAGCTTTGATTATCTGGACGCACAAGTTTGATACGGTCGACAATCGCTAATTCTTCAGCTGGAGCGCCTTGAGGAATCACCGAAATGGTACCGTCTGTGCCGATTTCTACTTTACTGATAGGAATAGGTAGTGTGATAGGTGCGTCGTTCTCGCCTAACACCAAATGACCGCTTGCGTTGGTTAGCAAACCGTTTTGATCAACCTTTAGGTTACCGTTACGTGTTAAACCTTCACGGCCAGTGTTGTCCATTACCGAAATCCAGCCATCACCTTGTATCGTGACATCAAGATCGCGGCCAGTGGTGACCACACTACCTTGTGCGAAATTATGACCCGGACGTTCTGTCATGCTGAAAACACGAGTAGGCATGCCTTCACCGTACGCTTGCATTGAACGTGCTTGTGCTAAATCAGCACGGAAACCCGTTGTACTTACGTTGGCAAGGTTGTTTGCACGTAGCTGCAAAGCTTGCATATTTTGCTTAGCGCCACTCATGGCAAGAAACAGTGCGCGATCCATAATTTTGCTCCAAAAATCATCTTCTGGGGCTAATAAAGCAAACACTGTGCCAATATTTTTAACTGTTATTTATCAATAATTTAAATAGAAAAACGACTAAGAAGAGGGATCACAAAAGGATCATTGAGGAAGAATTGTTGCCAGTGGCATTACCGTGCGGCAATAAGGGCGGCAAATAGAAAAGTAAACTGCCATATCAGATTCACCAACAATACCCAACTCAATAACATTGAATTGGGTATTCGCAGATGATTCAAACGCTCGAAACGATTAACGAATCTGAAGAATATTCTGTTGCAGTTGGTTGTGTACTTCTAGAGAACGCGAGTTCGCTTGGAAGTTGCGTTGAGCAGAAATCAAATCAACCAGTTCTTGAGTCATATCGATGTTCGACTGCTCTAGTGAGCCGTTGTTGATACTACCAAATGAACCTTTGTTCGATTCACCCCAGATTTTAGAACCTGAGTCATTAGTAGAATCCCACTGAGTGCCGCCTTTCTTATCTAGACCTTGCTCATTGGGTACACGAACCAAGCCTACACGGCCAAGCATCACGTTTTCACCATTTGAGTAAGTACCTAAAACACTGCCGTACTCATCGAAATCGATTTTGGTTAAGAAACCTGTTGTAGCGCCATCTTCATCGAACTTAGTCAGTTCAAATGGAGCAGCAAACTGAGTTGACGAATCTAGACCAAACTTAAGCACTTGCGTTGGATCAGCACCGTTCAGATCAATTGGGTTCGCTCCAGCACCTAGTGCTTCAGAGTTAATTGGCTGGCCATTGTTAAGGCTCGCCAACGTACCGTCATTGTTGAACTTCATGGTGTGACCAACATGACCTTGTGCATTTGTCGCATCACCACCAGTAATGTTGACCGGCTTTTCACCGTTCTCATCTGACATGGTGTAGTACGTCTGCCAAGTGTTTGGTTGAGTCTGATCTTTGAGGTAGTAAGTCGTTAACTTGTAAGACTGACCCATAGAATCGTATACCGTCGAAGACGTTGCACGGTTATAGGTATCTGCATCTTTGAAGTTAAATGCAGCCGGGTCTTTAAGATCACCGTTTGCAGGAAGGTTAACCCCTACTTCAATGTTTTCTGTCTGTTTTGGCTTACCAAACTCAGCAGGAATGTCGAGTGGCTTTGGCGCGTAAGAAAGAACTTCACCCGAGTTTGGATCAACATCGTAACCTAAAAGAAACTCATCGTTAGCAGTAACCATGTAGTTGTCTTTGTTTAGGTGAAATGCACCATTACGCGTTAGTTCATTGATCTCCGGTACCATACGGTCTTTCGATACTGCAAAGAAACCTGTACCACTTACACGTAAGTCCATCGGGTTGTTAGTATAAATACTTGAACCTTCATGGAACTGTTGCGCCACTTGGCTAGCTTGCGCACCGCCACCTGCCGTCGTTTTTGCGTTAGTGAATAACGAACTTGAGTAAACATCGCCAAACTCCGCACGCGACTCTTTAAAGCCGAATGTGTTTGCGTTCGCAATGTTGTTACTGGTTGTATTCAGGTCTAGTTGTGCAGCGGATAGACCGCTTAAAGCTACATATGACATTCCAATATTCTCCTAATCTCTCTAGCTAGCATAATCACTCTTTTAAAGCGTTACGCTTTACCAACTTCTAGTACTTCAGCAAGTCGTACTGGCGATGTGAAACCAGCCAGATTGAGTAGTACGTTGCCATCACCCTTACCAAGAAGCACACTGTTCACGTTCGCATAACTCGACACTTGGAACTCTGTGTTCTCGCCATCCAGTAAACCCGACGCTTTCACGTTGTATTTACCAGCCGGCAATGGGTTACCGTCTTCGTCTTTTCCGTCCCATTCAACACGTGTGTCGCCTGATGGTTTAGAGCCGATATCAAAAGTGCGAACCAATTGGCCAACTTCGTTCTCAACACGAACAATTACATTGTCCATTGCTTGAGGAAGCTTAACCATGGACGCCATACCGCCATCACCGGGTTTCACACCTGCCGCACCAGGAACCAATACATCGCGGCCAACCAAAGAGGAAGCCTGTAATGCTTGGTTAGAAGTCATTGATGAATTCAAGCTTTCAAACTGTGTATTCATTTTGCCAATGCCATCTACGGTCGCAAATGAAGCCATTTGCGCAATCATCTGGTCATTGCTAACCGGCTTAAAAGGGTCTTGTTGTGCTAATTGCTTAGTCAACAAAGATAAGAAGTCTTCTTGTTTAAGATCCTGCTTACCTGTTGTTTCGTCGGGCTTTTTAGCGCCATCTTGAAGACTCTTCAGCTGGTCAACATAGGACAAGCCGCTTTGACCAACATTGTTGTTGATTCCAGCCATGTGCTACCTCCTTATCCTTATTGACCCATCTGCAGCGTACGCAGCAGCATTTGTTTACTCGAGTCAGCAACCTGCACGTTTGTTTGGTACGCACGTGATGCCGAAATCATGTTTGCCATTTCTTCCATAACGTTCACGTTAGGCTTGTAGATATAGCCTTCGTTATTCGCTAATGGGTGATCCGGGTTGTACTCCGCGCTCAGCGGCTTATCGCTTTCCACAATACCTAATACTTTCACAGGCACAGTGTGACCACTGTTGCGTGCTTTATTTAACTCAGCGCCGAACACTGCGTGACGAGCCTTGTAAGTTTCTTCAGCAGAACTACTTACACTGTCCGCGTTCGCAAGGTTGCTCGAGGTCGTATTTAGACGAACAGATTCAGCACTCATCGCAGAACCAGTCACATTGAATACATTGAATAAACTCATCTAATTATTCCCCTTTAATCGCTTTAGTTAAATTCTTGAACTTACTTCCTAAGAAGTCGAGAGAGGCTTGATGCCTAATTTGGTTTTGCATGAAAAGGTTTCTTTCCAAATCCAAATCAACCGTGTTGCCATCTCCTGTATCAGGTTGGGTAGGAATTCGATACTTCGTTTCCCCGTTCACCGTTGTTGAGGCAGAAATGTGCCGACCATCTGTACGACTAAGACCAATGCTTGCCCCAGAACTTGCCGCTTGCAGTGATTTCTTAAAGTCTAATCCTTTTGCTTTATACCCAGGCGTGTTGGCTTGCGCGATATTGGTGGAAAGCACCTCAGCGTTACGCTCACGTACACCAACCGTGTGTTGGTGAATGCCCAAAGCATTGCCAAAAGAAATAGCCATGTAAACCTCAACTCAAGAACTGACTGTTATGAGATAACCAAAGCAATATGTATACCAACTTTTAAAACAAAGCGGGCTATCAATACTTTTACAGGTTACTCGTGGGTAAACTTGCAATATACAAGCCAAAAAACAGAGTAAATTGGAATGTCACTCTGACTTAAAGATATAGCTTTAGCGGAAAAAAGAAAACCCAGCACTAGGCTGGGTTTTGAAATTAAACAGTAACGTTACACCTTATGTAGTGCCAGCAATTACTTTAATTTGTAGATAATGCCAGGGTTACAACGAACCATTTCAAAACGGTCGGTTAAACCTGTTAACGATTCTGAAGCACCCAATAGCAGATAGCCACCAGGGTTTAGGCTGTTTGCCATTTGGTTCAGTACCTTCGCCTTCATGTCAGGCGAGAAGTAAATCAATACGTTACGACAAAAAATGATGTCGAACTTACCGAGTAAGGCATAGCTGTCCATCAAGTTCTGCGGACGGAAATTGACCATACGCTTCACATTATCTTTAACTTTCATGCGGCCATCACCCGCATCTTCAAAGAAGGTACGGCGACGTTCAGGAGAAAGGCCTCGACCCAGCGCTAGATTGTCATAAGCGCCTTTACGACACATATCCAACATACTCGCTGAGATATCTGTTCCCGTGATCGACACGTTTGGCAACATACCCGGCTTGCGTGCTTGAGTTTCAAGAATCGTCATTGCCATTGAGTATGCTTCTTGGCCTGAAGAGCTTGCCGCAGACCAAATCTTAATAGGACGTTTATTTGCCGCTATTTCCGGTAGAAGCTTATCCGCAAGTACAGCAAACGGGTAAGTATCTCGGAACCAAAGTGTCTCGTTCGTCGTCATAGCATCGACTGCTGCCACTCTCAACTCACGGTTTCGACCTGTTACTACATCTCTCAACAAATCAGATAACGACGCTAAATTAAACTTCGTTACTAATGGGCTTAGGCGGCTGCGCACTAAGTACTGCTTGCTATCACCTAATACAATGCCACATTGAGATTCTAAGAAACGGCTGAAATCGCGATACTCTTGATCACTTATTGTTATAGCAGTCATTAATGTCTCTTTTAGTTAGTTAACGCAGCTTTAACCGCTGCACCAAGCTCATCAGGGTTGAATTTCGCGATGAAGGAGTTAGCTCCTACACGCTCAACCATGGCTTGGTTAAATACACCACTCAATGATGAGTGTAAAATTACGTATAAGTCTTTTAGCTCTGCATGACGGCGAATCTCTGCAGTCAGCGTATAGCCGTCCATTTCAGGCATTTCGATATCCGAGATCACCAATGAAATTTGATCGTAAATACTGCCTTCTGATGACATCTGCACCAGCTTTTCATAGGCTTCTTTACCATCTTTCACTGAGATCACTTCAAAACCGATCGACTCAATTGCACGCTGAACCTGCTTACGAGCAACCGTAGAGTCATCAGCAATCAAGATGCGGCGAACTAATGGTTTCTCTTGTTCAACTTTCGCAATGTCTTCAGCAATCTTGCTGTCCATTGTTTCATCAACAGGCGAAATTTCGGCAAGGATCTTTTCAACATCAAGAATCTCTACCAATTCATTGTCAATGTTGGTTACCGCTGTCAGGTAGTTCGCTCTACCTGCACCATCTGGCGGCGGAAGGATCGATTCCCAGTGCATGTTAATAATGCGCTCTACTGAACTGACCAAGAAACCTTGAATGGTTCGGTTAAACTCAGAGATAACCACAAAACACTTTTCAACATCCGTTGTAGGACGGCCACCAATCGCTAAGCTCAAATCGATCACTGAGATCGTTTGGCCACGAATGTGTGCTACACCTTTAACTAGTGGGTTCAAGTTTGGCATCTTTGTCAGCTTAGGGCATTGAAGCACTTCTTTTACTTTAAAGACATTTATGCCGTAACGCTGACGCCCCATTAGGCGAAAGGTTAGTAATTCTAATCGGTTTTGACCGACGAGTTGCGTACGCTGATTCACTGAATCAAGAATACCCGTCATGAGCTCATCTCCATATCAAACTTTTTTGGATAAAAAGTGTTAGTCTACTGCAGGCTACGAACTACCAGAGAAACAGAATGACGCATCGTAAAACAAATCTGCCTCCTTTTTCTATAGCAATGTGTAGAGCTACTTTTAAAACTGTCGCTAAGTTTATCGGCATTTTGTCAATATTGTTTAGTTTTTTTATACAAGCTGCGACTCCAGAACAAATTGAAATGATTCAGTCTGCGGCGGAACAACACATCTTTGAGACCATTGAGCAGCCTCAAGGTGGCGAACTCCTTGTTAATGCAGCAAATATCGACTCAAGAGTAAAAGCAACAGATTGCCCAATCCCTCTTGAAACCAGTGCTTCAACTACCACGAATACCCGCAGTAGCATTACGGTTTTAGTGCAATGTATACCGGATGAGTGGCGGATTTACGTGCCTGTTCGACTTTCAATGTCGGTACCACTCGTTACCACCACCCGTTCTTTAGCCAGAGGCGAGATCGTCGGTCAATACGATGTCACCACCGCCATGATTTCGCTTAACAAGTTTCGTCGTCAAGGTTTCACCGCTCCACAACAAGTGATTGGTGCAAAAGTGAAAAAGAACATGCGACCCGGTGATGTTGTTGAACGAGGTGATATCTGTGTCGTGTGCCGAAATGAGAAGGTTATCATACAGGCAGTAAAAGGTGGCATGACCATTACCACCAAAGGTACTGCGTTAACTGATGGCTCGATGGGCGATCAAGTAAGAGTGAAAAATGACAAATCTCAGCGTATAATCGAAGGTATTGTTACCAACATGTCTGAAGTCACGGTTTACTTTTAACGCTTTACTTCTAAATGGGTGGTAATCGTTAGTGATTTTACTCTCAATTCTAACGCTGAATATGACGGCTGCGGTGTTTTGCCCCTTTTCGACTATTGGGCTAAAAATTGCTAAAGTAATCGAACCCTTGGTCGATATTGACTGTACAGGTTCCCATTTTTGAAGAAAAAGGCTTAACTATGGCAGGCATCGATAATATTCGTTCAGGGCAAACCCTAACGACCACAAACCGATCAGCAGCGCGCTCTGATTCTAGCTCTCAGGCATCACGTTCTGATGTTGCAGCTAAATCACCGACAAGCAAAGACGCGGTTTCACTGAGTCAACAAAGCAAAGCAATTGGTCAGCTCCAACAAGATATGGCAGCACAACCAAGCTTTGACACGGTAAAAGTCGCAGCGATCAAAGAAGCGATTGCGAACGGTTCATACACTGTCGACCCAGAGAAACTGGCTGACAACATGATCAAGTTCGAAAATGAATTAAAAGATCTTTAAGCGATAGATTCTTAGTTCAAGCTATCTCCACTTAAAGAGCACTAAGGTTTTAGTAGGATAACGTTATGGCGGCACTAGCAGATTTAGTTAATTTTCAACTTCAAAATGCCAAAGCCCTATCTGATCTATTAGATTCAGAGAAAACCGCTATTACTAGCCGAAAATCGACCGACATTGAACGCATCGCTAAAGAGAAAGTTGTCCTAGTTGAACAATTAAGAACAACCGATCAACGAATCGAAGCGCATAGCAATATCTCCGAACTGACCGAGAATCCAGATCTGGCTCAGTTAGTTAAAACCATCAAATCTGTTGTGTACGATTGCCATCAAGCGAACCTGGTTAATGGTGAAGCCTTGAATCGAGCACACCTCAGCTTTAAAAAACTCAGCAATATGATGCAGCAAAGCCACGGAAAGATCGGCATGACCTACAATGCCGGTGGTCAAACGCATACGATTTCTACACTTGGTACCAACGTTAAAGCCTAACCAAGCCACCAGCTACTTCTCTATTCTCTATTCTCTATTCTCTATTCTCTATTCTCTATTCTCTAGCCAGTACCGTAATTCACCCTGCGTCTTTCGCAACACCAATTCTTAACTTCCTACTCGACTTATCTTTCATACCAAGCCTAGATCCCGCACCCAACCTGTAAATACAAAAAAGCGGCAAGTATTTTCATACTTGCCGCTTTTACATTCACTGTCGTTATTTATTGCCGCCCTGCCATCTGGAAAGCAAGGGCCACTTATACAACTCGTCGGTCATATAACTTAAATGGTCATAAAGACTAGAACAGCGTTTGTTGTCTCTTCTCAGGTACAGCCTGAACTTCACCGTAATTACGCAGTTGTTCCATCTTACGGATGTCTAACTGAAGCTCCGTCACGTAACTATCACCGACAGGGTAACTGCGTACCACTTCTGCACCACGAATAACGCCGTCGACAGCGCCTGTCGTTCGCTCGGTACCCAAGCGCTGATCTGACAATTCAGCTCGGCCACTCACTCGCATGCCATACACTTGCTCAGCAAGTTCACGGTAAGCATCAATTTTAGATGCTCGCATAGCACGGATACGTTTTTCTTCGTCGTTACGGCCTGATTGCTCACTGATACTTGCGTAACCAACAGCAACCAAGAAGTCGTCTGGTCGCATACTTTGCAATGGCTGGCAGCCAACAAGCAGTAAGGCAGCAACAACAAATATTAACTTCTTCATCACGAACTCCTAAGGGCGAAGAATAACAGTGTATGGCTGAGTCATCGTTGGATCAGAACGAATGATAACGCCATCTTGAGTTCGAATACTGTTCAGAGTATCTAGGTCGCGACCGATACGGTCTGCAGGTAAGAAGCCTTGCGCAGAAGCCACCACAATGCGGGTTTGCATACCCACCACACGAGCATTCACAAGCACACCGCCCTCTTGGCGTAGCATCGTACCTGTTAGTACGTATTGCACGTCTTGTTCTTGTGCGAGGTCTTTCCAATCACGGCTTAACGCGAAGTCACCTTGGTGAGTCACTTGAATAGAGCCTGTTGTTTTGAAATCGACGACCTTAAAGCCACGACGCTGAAATTGGTGAATGAAGCCTTCTGAAACTGAATTACCTAGCCAGTTTGTTGTGTCCATATGCTGCAGGTCAACGAACGAAGTGATAGCAATTGGCGTTCTCGCTGAAATGCTCGTATTCGAAATGATCAGATCTTCAGTCATACTTTCCACGAAAAAATCCATGGTATGACGAGGGCTGTCCATCAACATAAACTGACTGCCTGAATATTCAGACTTGCCGTTATAGATGGGCGAATAAGCACATGATGTCATCAACATGACACTCATTACTACGAGCCAGTTTTTCATTCTCTTATCTCCAGATATATTTAGTGCTACCTGTTCCAATATGTTCTCACCATTATTCTTTTCAATGGATTACAATGTTGGAACAGTCTTTGCTTTTCATTAATGGTTCAGATTAAGAAAAACGCACTTAAGTCAGCTTCAAGCTTATAGTTATTTGTTAAGCAATATTTATACCCAACTGGTAACGAATAGATGAAAAAAATAATATCTTACTTATTTTCAATAAGTTCACTGATAACCATAAGCTTCAGTGCCCATGCCTCTTGGTATGAAGTTACCGGTACAGCAGCCATCGTATCGTCGGAAGAAAGCGCACGCATTCACGCGCTGGAAGACGCTGTATATAAAGCGGTGCAGTTCTCAGGTGCTGATATTGGTAGTATCTCCAACCTCACGCCCTATCTAGATTCGAATAAAAAAGAATTTCAATTTACTAACCATGAAGTTCGCTACATCTTGGTTCAGAAAGAGAAAACTCGCGGTGGCAATTTAATGATCACCGCAAGGATCGACATCTATCCTTCGGCAAATGCTTGCCATGAGAGCCAATACAAAAAGACATTTCTCGTCGGTAATATTGATGTTACCTCCCCGCAGCAAGCCGTTATGGGGCGAATCTATAACATTGGTGATGACTTCAGCCATGTTGTAGACCGACAATTAGCGCAAGAGTCTCGCAGTTTTGTTTCAGTGGGCACGACCGACTTCGACATTGATAAGCGCCAACCAGAAGTGATCAAAATGATTGCTCAAGATACGGGGGCGCAATACATCATTGGTGGCGACATTACCGACTTAACCGCAACGATTGAATCTAAGCTGTTAAAGGACGATGTTATCAACCGACAATTTGCGTTAGAGATGCAAGTCTTTGACGGTAAGACGGGTCATCAGGTTTACAACCGCAGCTATCGTGAAGTAGCTAAGTGGCCATTTGCTAAGACCAGTGAAGTCGACACCCGCAGCGCTCGCTTCTGGGCATCGACCTACGGCAGTATGATGCTGCGCGTCAGTCGTAATATTATGTTGGACTTAGAATCTGAAGTATCTTGTAAGATCACCCTTCCAGAGGTTGCCGCGGTATTTGGCAATACGGTGACCATTGACTTAGGGCGAATGCATGGCGTGCAGAAAGGTGACAAACTGCAACTGTGGCACACAGGTTCGTTTATCGACCAAAGAGGTTTACCGCGTAACAAGGTATCTCAAAGTGATATCACGCTGACGGTTTCTCGTGTTTATGAAAATGAAGCCGAACTCACGATTGATCAACCTAGCCTAGCTGGAAGCATTCAAATTGGTGATGTGATGCAGAAAATCATGTAGTTAGCGTCACCCTCGCTTCATAGTTTCTAATAAAGCCTTAGCACTTTTGTTAAGGCTTTATTTTTTTCATGATGATTAGTTTCGGTTTTAACGTATTTGTCGTAACCTTATTAATAACATAATCATCATTTAGCAAACTATGAGCCAGAATAATCTAATTGGTGCGACCGGTTATCGATTTATATCGAAAGGCCAAACCGCTTTTAAAATCCACATCCATACTCCTGAAGATACGGTCTTACATCGTTCTGTCGGTTTTGTTCGTATGGGTGAAGACAAAGCACTAAAGAAAACCATCAAGTTAAGAGATGAGCTTGGCAGAAAGCTCTGGGGAAAGTTTTGGCCAAAAGTCCTTAGAGAGCCCTATCTGATGACACGTTTACCGCACAGTTTAGAGCCTAAAATAGTATTCAAACCAAACCCTACTCAGACAGATCCTGAACATAGAGACGAATGCTACATCGCTAAGTGGCGCGTATTCTCTGAAAGTGGTGAATACAAATACAAAACCAAAGTATGTTCTATAAGGAAGCACGGGCGACTCGCCGCCTACAGCCAAACCAAACGAGCGCTCCTTGAGGCCCACAAAGACGTGATTGAGCTGCTTATCTTTATGGGACGACTGAACAGCATCGACCTGAAATAGTATCGACCTCAGTAAAGCGAGTGAGCTGAGAATCAGCTTGCCCTATTTATCAGATACAAAAACAGCCGCATTGCGGCTGTTTTGATTTATAGACTAGTCATCGTGGTACTTCATCATGTGGCTACACCCTAAATCGACCACCTAGCTTCGGCATATCTCTGCCAGTGTCGTCAATCGACGCTTCGACTCTTTCACATAAGGATTGGTTTGATCCCATGCGTAGCCAGCCAAAATTGAGCACACCATCTGCTTAATCTTAGGGTTGGGATCTTGATAAACAATCACATCCTGTAAGGTACCTGAGTACCACCCTTCAACATACGTTCTAAAGGTGTTTACACCAACCATCAGCGGATCCGCATAATCACGGTCCCAATCAACCTTCTCACCATTGAGCTGCTTTTCAACGCACTCAACCGCAAACTGAGCCGACTTCATCGCAATCGTCACGCCTGATGAAAATACAGGATCAAGGAACTCACCGGCATTGCCTAATAGCGCGTATTTGTCTGTTGCAAGGTGTTTTACGTTGGCAGAATAACCACCGATCTCGCCCGCAGGGTTCGGATACTCAGCATTGGCCAGTATCTCAGCCAAACCCGGCTCTTCTGTTGCCAGTTGCTTAATCGCGGCAATCTTGTCTTCTGGGTATGATTCAAAGAACTTAGGCTCTCCGACAATACCAAACGAAGACACACCGTTACTAAACGGGATCAACCAATACCAAACATCAGGGTTGGTTGGGTGCACCGAGATTAAAATTTTGTTGCGGTCATATTCAAGGTCTGTCTCCGTCGCTGAAATATGATCGTTAATGTGCGTAAAAATAGCTTTGCGTGGAGGAAGCGATGATGGCTCTTCTAAATCAAGCATCTTCGGTAACACGCGACCAAAGCCACTACCATCCAGCACATATTGCGCTTCTAGCTGATAGCGTTCTCCATCAAGCACTTGTACGTCTAAAATGGTACTGTCTTCAGTGAAGTTAATGCCCATCAACTCATGTTGATAATCAATGGCAACACCTTGCGCCTCGGCAGTGTCTGCTAACACCTTATCAAAGGCGCCTCGTTGAACCTGAAACGTGGTTCCCGGCCCAGCAGAGAACTTATCTTCAAAATTAAACGCGGTGTACACACCATTTTTACGAAAAGCAGCACCATCTTTAAATTGGAAATTAGCGTCAGCCACCGCTTCGCTCATCCCAGCTTGTTCAATCACTTCCATGCAAGCAGGTAATAGGCTTTCACCAATAGAAAAGCGCGGGAAAAGGCTCTTTTCAATCACTCGAACATCGATGCCTTTTTTATGAAGCAAAGACGCGGCAATAGACCCTGATGGCCCAGCTCCGATGATCACTACTTGAGTTGACAGTTTTTTCATTAATTTAAGCCATGTTTGTTATTTTTTATTGCGCGCCAGCTTTCAATTCAAGAAGCGTATGACCAAGGCCGATATCGTCGGTACGGGTCACCACTTCAAAGCCAGCTTCTTCAACGATCTCTAAGAAATCTTCACTGCGGTAAAAACGGCTGTTGCCGTTGGCCAAGCAAGTGAAGTAAAGAGAGGTCGCGTTTAAGCTATAAGAAGCCGCATCGTATTTCTGTGCATCCCAAAACAGTTCAAGGATATAGACCGTCGCCTCTTCTGACATATGAGAGCGAACACGCTTTAATATGCTCAGAATTTCCATTGGCGAGAAGCAATCAAGGAACTGGCTCATCCACCACACATCCGCGCCTGTCGGCAACGCTTGTTGTTTATCGAGCATGTTGGCTGGAAATGGCGTCACTCGGCCTTGATGGCCATGTTGCGTTGCATTTGCCATTGCCATTTCGAGTTGTTGTGGCAAGTCGACAATCGTTATCTCAACATCTGAGTCGTGATTGCAGCACTGCATCGCCCACTTACCCGTGTTACCGCCAATATCCACCAGCGATTTAGGTTTCTTACTGAAGACTTTCTCAAGCAAAACAGGGAGCGAACGATCTGAATAGAAGTGATCAAACTTGAACCAGCTCTCTTTTGCTTTTTCTGGCAATTGAGACAAGCCTTGGTAAATAGTTTCCCAGTCACCCAGCTCTTTCAAACCCGCAGGTGTACCTTCTTCAATCGCTTCAGTTAGATGCATCATCGCGGCGTAACAAACATCGGCAGTAAAATCCATGTTTGCGTTAGTCATGCCATCATGCAAAAGATAGAAGCCAAGGTTAGCCATTTTGTAGTTAGGCTTTTCCCACGTAACAATATGAGCACTCAACGCCATATCGAGTAACACTTTCACGCCGTACTCAGATACGCCGGTTAATTCAGAGATAGACTCAGCTGGTAAACCATCGTTACCCGCACCATCTAAGGCCTTTAAAATACCTAAATCACGAAGTGTACGAGCAGTGTGAAAAACAATTGGAGCAAAAGACAACTTTTGCGCTTCTGTTTTTGCTTCTAATGCATTGAATGGATCTAATTTATATTCCGACACGAAAAACCTAACTTTAAAATAATAGAGGGTTACTCAGCAGCCATTTGTGCAAGCTTACGTTTAATATCAACGTTTAAGTTATTAACCCAACGGTTGTAATTACGGTGTATTTCACCATCGTCATACTTCAAATTCTCTGATTCAACGTAAAGAATAGAGTAAAACTTGTCACTATAAGGAATTTCAACCACCGCATGGTGTGAACGAACATACAGTTCCGCACGAATCAAGCCAGGCTTTATTTCTGAAACCAACCAGCCTCGATTCTCAGCTGACTCATAAATAGCTGATTTCACCTGTTTGCTTTGAAGATTAAGTGCAACTGGAGTATCCTCAACATTCATTACAGGTTGGACACGTCCACACCCTGCAAGAACGAATATGAATAACATTGAAACGGCTATTTTTAGTAATTTCATTTAAATTCCTTATCTGTGTTTATTTATAAGCACGCGTAGTATTTAGTTAGACCCAAAGCAAATCAATACTCTATGTCAAATCAATCCCAATTAATGTCGTTTAATATTGAGAAATGGTCTGCAAATTCTGCGGGGCTCAATTCTGATGCCGAATGGCAAACATGGAGCAAGAATTTAGATTGGCCACAAGATGGCTCAACTGAATTTAAAGCTATCCCGCCGATGATGCGCCGCCGAATGAGCCTGCAAAGTAAGCTTGCCGTCCAAACCGCGTTAACCTTATTAAAAGACACCTCGATTGATTATCTGGTTTTTGCCAGCCGACATGGTGAGCTACACCGAACCGCCACATTGATTCAGTCGATACTCGAAGGTGACGATGCCTCTCCAATGGCGTTCTCGCAGTCGGTACATAATACCGCAGCGGGCCTAACCACCATTGCCGCGAAAGCACCGATTCCACTGACCTCAATCGCCGCAGGGCAAGATACTTTCCATAACGCGCTGATTGAAGCTTATCTTTACCTTCACCAATACCCATCGCATCGTGTGTTAGTTATCGACTTTGACCAACCGCTGCCTGAGCTTTATCAAGAATACGAAACTCAGCACTATGCCGATTATGCTCTGGGTTTAGTGATCACAGCAGGTAATGAATACTCAATGTCGAGAACAACCACTAGCAACTCAATAGCTAGTAGCCCCATAGCTAACGACAGGTCAACGACTGATTTGCCACAAGGTCTACAAACACTACAACATATTCTACTGGGTACGCAGCGTTGGGCGATTACAGGCAAACACCAAGCTTGGGCGTGGGTAAACAACGCGAAACCTGGAACTCAAGAATGAGTAAGGTCGACCAATATTGGCGAGTATTCGCGACAGGGCTTTGCTTCACCATATTCGGTTTAGGTGGCTTAGTTCTCAGCTTTTTGATCTTGCCGTCGATCGCGTTCACCACATCAAACACCATTCAAAGAGAGCTTAAGGCTCAACGACTGATTCGCTTCTCATTCAATGCGTTTTGCCAGATCATGAAGTTCACTGGTGCGATTGATTATCGAATTGATGGTGCCGAACGGCTACGTGAAGATCGTAATTGCATCATCGTTGCCAACCATCCGAGCTTAATCGACTATGTCCTGATCGCCTCTCAACTTCCTCAATGTGATTGCCTCGTCAAAGCGGCAATATGGGAAAACCCGTTTATGAAAAGGATTGTTAAAGCGGCGGGTTACATACCCAATCAAGCACCTGACGATCTTTTAGAACGTTGTGATGAACGCTTTTCACGTGGCAATGTACTACTGGTTTTTCCAGAAGGCACTCGCACAACGCCGGGAATTGAACCATCCTTACAACGTGGTGCGGCACAAATTGCCACTCGAACACAAACCGATTTACGCGTGATTCATATTACGGTTTCTCCGACATTCTTAACGAAAGAGAAAAAATGGTATCAAGTTCCTGCTACGAAACCCTTTTTTCATATCGCGGTGAAAGGTAAAATAGAAGTCGCACCATTTATTGAGAATGCAAATAACTTAACTTCGGCAGCAAGACGCCTTAATCATCATCTTGCACATACTATTTTCCCTTCCGAAGAAAACATTTAGCAAATCAATAAACAACAGGCGATATCAGCATTTCGAAAATACATCGCATAATGTAGAATCGCCCCCTTAAAGCAGCATTTAGATAAAGCATTAAGTAGGCCAAAGTGGAAACATTACACAACGAACTGAAACAACTGATCATCGACGCATTGAACCTTGAAGACATGAGCATTGATGAAATTGAAACAGAAGCTCCACTATTTGGTGATGGACTTGGACTAGATTCTATTGATGCACTTGAGCTTGGCCTTGCTATCAAGAAAAAGTACAACATTGTTATCGATGCCGATGATTCAAACACTCGACAGCACTTCTCGTCGGTTGAAAATCTAGCGAATTACATCTCTTCTCAAACGAACAACTAGACAGATCTTTATGACACAAGCTAACCAACAAGAAGTATACAACCAGGTTAAAGATGCGCTTATTGAGCTGTTTGAGCTTGATGCTGAAGATATCACTCCTGAAGCACACCTTTATCTCGATCTAGACCTAGACAGCATTGATGCTGTTGATTTGGTCGTTCACTTACAGAACGTCACAGGTAAGAAGATCAAACCTGAAGAGTTCAAAGCAGTACGCACCGTTAATGACGTTGTGGAGTCTGTGGTTGAACTATTGAAGGACGCATAATGCGTCCTCTGCTGACTTTACTGTCGGCAATCATACTTTTCACTTATCCAATAGCGGTTTACTTTGGACTCAACAAGTTTGGCCTACAAACCGTTGGTATCGTCTTAGCCGCTATCTTTGCTGTCCGCATTTTCACTGGCGGTCAGGCTAAAATCAAAGAGCTAAAACACTTAGCTTGGATCAGTGGAAGTGCCGGAATTGTTCTGCTGGCACTAGGATTAACCTTCAAGCAGCATGGCTGGTTAACCTATTATCCCGTCATCGTTAATGTTTGTATGTTGGCTGTATTCGCTTCAAGCCTATGGCAACCTCAAACAATTATCGAGCGTCTTGCTCGTCTCCAAGAGCCTGAACTTCCGCAAAGTGGCGTTGATTACACGCGAAAAGTTACCAAAGTTTGGTGCCTGTTCTTTGTTATCAATGGCTCTATCGCTCTTTACACCTGCTTCCAACCTCTTGAAATATGGACCCTATACAATGGCTTACTCAGCTATGTATTCGCCGGGTTACTTTTTGCAGGAGAGTGGGTAGTAAGACAGCGCATTCGTCAGAGTTAAATTGTTATGACCCAAACCGTCTCTTACACTTCCTTGTCTGAACTTCTCAGTCAGAACAGATCGCCTGATTCTATTGTCTGCTTTGACGACAATAGCGAGATTACGTGGCAAACATTTAACGACGACTTATCTCGACTCGTACACCTTTTATCTTCACCCCCTTTTCAACGAGTCGCGATTTGTACCCAAGACAGCTACCTATTTTCGGTGGCCTTTTTAGCGTGCGCAGTCAGCCGCAAACACATCATTTTGCCAGGTAACTATCAACCTTGTGCGCTTGCCGAGCTGAGTGAACATTTTGACTGTCTGTTGGTCGATGATGCGATTGGTGCAGTGGAAGTAAGTGAAGTTCGCAATATCCAAACCTTATTAGACACCGAAACACGAGAGCCTCTAACCGATAATCTTCCCGCCATTGATTTAGCAGTAATCCAATTGACCCTATTTACTTCAGGTTCAAGCGGTACGCCGAAGGCAATCAATAAAACACTAGAACACCTAGATATTGAAACGGCTCAGCTAGATAAGAACTGGGGAGAGTTGATCAAAGGTAATCGAGTTCACAGCACGGTTTCGCATCAACATATCTATGGTTTGCTGTTTAGAATCTTATGGCCACTATGCTCTGGTGTTCCATTTGCTCGAAGCAACCTTGAGTACCCTGAGCAGATCCTTTCTCACGCCAATAAAAACTGTGTGCTGATCAGCAGCCCTGCTCTACTCAAACGATTAAAGCATGAGACCAATACCGCGCAGCTTGCTGGTGTGTTCTCTTCAGGTGGACCGTTACCCACTGAATCGGCTCACCAATCACAGAATCTGCTTGGTCATTTACCTATTGAGGTTTTTGGCAGCACAGAAACTGGTGGCATCGCATTTCGCCAGCAAGAAAGCGCTCAAACACCTTGGCAACTTTTTGACTGTATTGAGGCAAGTCTCAACAGTGAGAATTGCATTAAGTTATTGTCGCCCTACATCGATAACAATAACTGGTATCAAACCGCCGATGAGTGCGAAATGGTCTCGGAGAATCAATTTATATTGAAAGGCCGAACCGACCGAGTGATCAAGATAGAAGAAAAACGAGTATCACTGGTTGAAGTCGAAAAGCGACTTGAGCAACTACCTTGGATAAGCGAATGTGTCGTCATTCCATTTGAAGAGCCGGAGCGCTTAATCTTGGCGTCGGTTTTGGTATTATCAGAGGAAGGCCAAGCGAAACTCGCCACCATGAGTAAAGGTAAGTTCTGGTTGATGCTACGGTCAGAACTTAGAAAGTGGTTAGAACCGATTGCTATCCCAAGAAAGTATCGCATTGTTGATGAGATTCCACTCAACAGCCAAGGCAAGCGACTAACCTCTCATATCGAACAGCTAATAAAATCATAGAAACCGCTGATCGTATTTTACACTGAGATTATCTTTTTATATTTTTGTCAGAACACCCATTTTCAGCCCAAGGATTCTAAGCACACGCTATGGATAAGAGAAAACCAAACGTCATTGCTGTTGACACTGCAGAGAAAGAATCGACCCTGACACTCCATATTACTGGAGACATCACCGATTTTAAGGGGCATTTCAAGAGCTTCCCTATTCTTCCGGGTGTTACACAGATTGATTGGGCACTTCACTACGCAGTCCAAGAACTGAGTGTCCCTGGTTTCTTTAAAGGCATGGAAGTCATCAAATTCCAAGAACCGATCCTGCCAGACTCGACTATTCAGTTGTCATTAAAGTGGGACGCTGACAAAGACAAACTGAGCTTTAATTACACCTCAAACAACGGTGATCAGACCCACTCTTCAGGCAAAATGAAGCTGGGAGAGAAAAGTGAATAGCGCTCCCATCGAGGCTGTTTCTCAACAAACTCTAAAAGAAAGCAACTACAAAGCTTGCTTCCTAATCCCGTGCTTTAACCACGGCGCAACCATGCCTGCTGTGGTGTCGTCACTCCATCACTTTGAGTTGCCGATCATCATCGTCGACGATGGCAGTGAACTCACCACAAAACAGTTTCTGGCTCCCCTTGCAGAGAACTCAAACGTAACCTTGGTGACACTTGAACAGAACCAAGGCAAAGGCGGCGCAGTAAAGGCTGGCATCAAGCGAGCACAAGAGCTCGGCTTTAGTCATGCCATTCAAATTGATGCTGACGGGCAACACGACCTTGAAGCCTTGCCAGCATTAGTTGAGGCCTCACAAGCTAAGCCACAACGTCTGATATCAGGCCAGCCTGTCTACGACGAGAGCGTGCCTAAAGCAAGGCTCTACGGGCGCTACGCGACGCACATCTGGGTATGGATAGAAACTCTATCTCTATCGATTAAAGACAGCATGTGTGGCTTCAGAGCGTATCCAATCGATAAGACGCAAACCGTATTGAATAAATACGATGTTGGGTCTCGAATGGACTTCGATATCGAGATTCTGGTTCGCTTGTATTGGGAAGGCTGCGATATTGATTTCGTTGAAACACGCGTTATATACCCAGAAAACGGCATATCTCATTTCGATGCGCTGTGGGATAACGTAAAAATCAGCTGGATGCACACGAGACTGTTCTTTGGCATGCTGCCGAGAGCACCAAAATTGATTGCTCGCCAATTCAAATCCGATTCTGCTAAAAATGGGCCAAACCAAGATTCCTTGGCTGAATCAAACAAAAACGAGTCAGAACAGCCCCATTGGTCTCGCACTCAAGAGCGCGGCACAGTATTAGGCATCAAACTATTATTGGCTGTTTATACCTTGCTAGGCCGAGGCGTATTTAATCTTATTTTGCGTGGTGTGATGCGTTACTACCATCTAACGGGTAAGCGCGCGCGAAACGCATCTGAACAGTACCTATTTCAGCTTAAGGCATACGCTGAACAACAGAACATAGAGTTACCCGCTGAGCTAACCAGCTATAACCACCTGCTCTCGTTTGGCCATACCATGCTAGACAAGTTAGCGGCATGGAAAGGCGATTTCTCGGTAGATAACTTGACGATTCATGGCCAAGACCAATTTGAAAGCATGGTGGAAAACCAACAAGGTGTGCTGATTCTAGGATCTCACCTTGGCAATATAGAATTATGCCGCGCTTTAGGCCGCAGACACTCGAACATCAAAATCAATGCGCTGGTGTTCACAGAGCACGCTGAACGTTTTAATTCAGTGATGAAAGCGGTCAACCCGCAGTCTGATTTAAACCTGATTCAAGTAACTTCAATGGGGCCAGACACCGCTATCTTGTTGCAACAGAAGTTGGAGCAAGGCGAGTGGATTGTGATTGTTGGCGATAGAACCTCCACCAGCAAAGAGAGCCGTTCCGTATGGGCTGAGTTCTTAGGTAAGGAAGCACCCTTCCCTCAAGGTCCATTTATGTTAGCCTCGGTTCTCAAAGCGCCAGTATTCCTATTATTTGGGCTACGTGACGACTCACAATCTAAGCCGCATTTTAATGTCTATTTCGAGCATTTTAGCGACAAGATAGAACTACCAAGAAAGACTCGCGAACAATCTTTACAGCAAGTCGTGCAAAAATACGTAAATCGACTTGAGCACTACACACTGAAAGCACCGCTTCAGTGGTACAACTTTTTTAATTTTTGGACATTGAGCAAGCACCATGACGAAAAAGAATCCAAATAGCATCACCTTTGGTGCCGAACGCCTCACGATTGAGGATGTTGTCGCTATCTCACAAGGCGCAAAAGCCTCGATGAACTCAAGTGAAGCCTTCACATCGAAAATCGACCGTGGTGTCGCTTTTTTAGAACGCCTATTGAAAGAAGAAGGCGTGATCTATGGTGTGACAACGGGCTACGGTGACTCATGTACCGTTGCGATTCCGCCAAACCTTGTTGATGAATTACCATTGCATCTAACGCGCTTTCACGGCTGTGGTTTAGGCGAAATACTGTCTCACGAACAATCTCGTGCAGTATTAGCAACGCGCCTTTGTTCATTGTCACAAGGTGTATCTGGTGTGACTCACGATTTGCTCAACCAGATCGTTACTCTGATCAACCAAGATATCTCACCGCGTATTCCTCAAGAAGGATCGGTTGGCGCCAGTGGCGATTTAACGCCGCTGTCTTACTTAGCGGCTGCACTGATTGGTGAGCGCGATGTTATCTACAAAGGCGAAGTTCGCCCTACTAGTGACGTCTACAAAGAGCTAGGAATTAACCCTATCAAGCTTAAGCCAAAAGAAGGCTTAGCATTGATGAATGGCACGTCAGTAATGACGGCTCTGGCTTGTATCGCCTACAAACGTGCAGAATATCTAGCTCAGCTGTCGACTAAGATCACGGCAATGGTATCTGTAGGTATGCAAGGCAACGATTTCCATTTCGATGAAGCACTGTTTGCAGTGAAGCCTCATCCGGGCCAACAGCAAGTTGCTGCATGGCTACGTGATGACTTACAAGCGGATCGCCCGCCACGTAACAGTGATCGCTTACAAGATCGTTACTCACTCCGTTGTGCACCGCACGTTATCGGTGTCGTTCAAGACTCTCTACCTTGGCTACGCCAAATGATTGAGAACGAATTAAACAGCGCTAACGATAACCCAATTATCGATGGCGACAATGAGCGCGTACTGCACGGTGGACACTTCTACGGTGGCCATATCGCAATGGCAATGGATACACTAAAAACAGCGGTAGCCAACCTTGCAGACCTACTTGATCGACAAATGGCGCAGTTGATGGATTACAAGTTCAACAACGGCTTGCCATTTAACCTAACGGGTGCTGAAGGCGAACGTAAACCAATCAACCACGGTTTCAAAGCGGTACAGATTGGCGTTTCAGCTTGGACAGCAGAAGCATTGAAACACACCATGCCAGCAAGCGTGTTCTCTCGTTCAACCGAGTGTCACAACCAAGACAAAGTCAGCATGGGCACCATTGCGGCTCGTGACTGCTTACGCGTTCTTGAACTGACTGAACAAGTAGCAGCAGCGTCACTTCTGGCGGGTACACAAGCGCTTGAGCTTCGTAAACGCCACAATGAGCTTGATGAGCACCACATGAGTGAAAACCTAAAGCACATTCGCGACGAAGTACTCAAAGAGTTTGAATTTATCGTAGAAGATCGACCACTTGAAGGCGATCTACGCCACTTCATTGCTCGTATTCAAAGTAAGCACTGGTCACTTTACTCATAGAGTAGCTAACTTCATAAAGTAGCCAACCCTTTACGCAATATTGTTGAGAACGATTTATGTCTGAAATCCTTCATCCATTACAATCAGAGGTGACGCTTATCACCTCATTCCAAGATGCCGACCCAATGGGCGTCATCTATCACGGCAACTACTTCCGATTTTTTGAAGAAGTTAGGCGCATCATGATGGATAAGATTGAGTACAACTATCATGAGATGAAGGATTCTGGCTACATGTGGCCGATCATCGACACGCGTGTAAAGTACATTAAGGCGATACCGTTCAATCATCAGATCAAGGTATCGGCTAAGTTAACTGAGTGGGAAAACCGCCTGCGTGTTGACTACGAAATTCACGATGCCAACACGGGCGCTCGTATGACACGCGCCCACACAATGCAGGTTGCGGTGACCATTGAAGAACAAGAGATGTGCTTCGCTTCACCGAAAGTGTTTACAGATAAAGTCGAGCACTGGCACCAGTTTGGCGACTTACCCCAAACAACTGAGAAGCAACCAAGCGACCAACAATCAGACCAATCTCAAGTATCTAACACACAGCAACAGGTGAAGCATGAGTCTGTTTAAGCACATCAGCATCGCACTACTAGGGCTTGCCTCAATAATGGCGAGTAGCTTTGCTATTGCTAATGAAAGTACAGCTACGGTTGGCTCTATTTCAGATCTGCAAACAGTATTAAGCGCAAATAGCATTGTCCGTGGTGAGTTTACTCAAACACGTAACATGGAAATGTTCGCCCAACCTCTAACATCACAAGGTACGTTCCTGTTAGACAAATCAAGTGGCTTACTATGGACACAAACAACGCCGTTCCCTGTGAATTTGGTATTAACCGATAACAAACTGAGCCAAAGGTTTGCTGATCAACCCGCTAAAATCATCACTGATAAAGAAAACCCAATGGCGTTTTATTTCAGTCATATCTTCTTGTCAGTGTTTCACGGAGACACGCAAAAACTTCAAGAGCAATTCTCACTGTCATTTGAACCAGCGACTGCGAAAAATTCTGATGAAAGTGCAAACTCAAGTTCAGAAGACACACGATGGACACTCACTCTAAAGCCAAAGAATGCACCAATGAACGCGGTGTTTGAAGCCATCACACTGCAAGGACAAGGTGACATTGAACGCATCGAACTTAGAGAAGTTCGTGGGGACAGCACAGTGATCGAATTTAGCCAGTTAAGCCATCTACCGGAAGTATTATCAGATGCTGAAGCGCAACAATTCCAATTCTAGCCTAGCCCTCGCTTGGCTTGTTGTCGTAATGCTATTTAGCGGATTGTTGATCAAACAATTCGCTTTTTCTTCGTCAGTACCCATTGAAAGCAACATCATGAAATTGCTGCCAGAAAACCAGCAAGACCCCATGGTAGAGCAAGCCTTTCAGCAGATATCCAGCTCGATGAGCGAGCAAGTGGTGTTTATCATAAGTGCCTCCGACGTCGAACAAGCCATGACAGCGACTGACGCTTTTGAAAAAAAACTTAACCAAAGAGCTTTCTCAAATCAGCCAACTCTATTTAAGCAAGTTCAAGGCAAAATCAACGCCAGTACTCAAAGCCAGTGGAGCGATTTCTATTTTCGTCACCGAGCTCAACTTCTAACCCAACAACAAAAAGAGACGCTGACACACTCGCCGGATTCACGAGCTCAATATGTCATTCAGTCTCTGTACAATCCGTTCTCAGGCGTCACTGCCGCAGAGCTATCTCTCGACCCATTTCTGCTATTTCGCGACTACATCAGTGCAGTTGGCGTTCAATCAAGTAACTTTGTTCTGAAAGAGGGATACCTCACCGCTCAATCTAATGGCCGAGTTCATATTTTGGTGACGGCGACTCTGGCAGGCTCACCTTATAGTTTGGTGATTCAAGAACAACTTCCTGATCTTGATTCAATTGAGCGTCAGATCGAAAAGCAGTTTGGTGTCAAAGTGCAGCATACCGGTGTGGTGTTCTACGCCAATTACGGTACCGAAAGCGCGAAATCAGAAATCAGTACCATTGGTTTGGGCTCATTGGCCGGTGTAATTTTATTGGTGTGGCTGACATTTCGTAGCGCCCTCCCACTTGCCTTGTCTTTGCTTTCAATCAGTACCGGCTTATTGGTCGCGCTGGCAAGCACCGTCGCTATCTTCGGCAAGGTTCACCTGTTTAGTTTGGTGTTTGGCGCCAGCTTGATTGGCGTATCCATCGACTACTCTTTCCATTACCTAACCGATCGTTTGGCGGCTGGTAATCAATGGCAAAGCGACAAAGGGTTGAAACATATTATCGTTGCGATCACCTTGGGTCTGATCACCAGCTTGATTGGCTACCTAGGTCTGTTGGTGGCACCTTTCCCGGGATTGCAGCAACTTGCTCTGTTTTCGTCGATTGGACTGATCGCAGCTTACGCCAGTGTGGTGTGTTGGTATCCGGTTTTAGCGGCAAAACCAAGCCAAGAACGACCTCTTCCCTTATCGAAGCTTTGGCATACTTGGTTAAGCCTCTGGAGCAACCAAAAATTTAGAATTGGCTTACCATTAATAGTGACTGTCGTTAGTTTGATATCACTCAGCCAAATTCGCTACGACGACGATATTCGTCAACTTCAAGCGATGCCAGATAAACTCAAACAGCAAGAACAAGCCATTACTGAGATATCAGGATTAGGCAGTGGTCAAAATATGCTGCTGGTGACGGCCAAGAGCGACCAAAAACTGCTAAAAAAACTGGCAGAGATCACCACAAGCTTAGATTCTTTGGTCGATAGCCAAGGTATCTCCGGATATCGCAGCATCAATCAACAATTGTTAAGCAAACAAGAACAACGTGATAACTATCAATTGGTTGAACAACTCTATAGCCAGCAAAGCCATATCTTACAGAACACTCTTGGTTGGCCTAGCTTTCCAGAGCTACCTAAGTTCGAGACAATCACGGTATCTGGATTTTTAGAATCACCTGTGTCAGAACCTGTTCGACCACTTTGGTTAAAGCCGATCGATGGACAAGCGGCGTCGGTCATTTTGATCAAAGACGTCACAGATTCAGAACAGTTCTCTCAATGGCTCGATTCAAGCTTTGCTCAGCAACAAGGTGTTAAATACCTTAATAAAGCCGATGAAATCTCCGCTCTCTTTGCGGAATACAGAGTCAAGATCACCGAGCTATTATTGATTGCTTTGGCCGCTATTGGGATGGTGTTAGGTTGGCGCTACGGTGCAAAGCAAAGCCTGTTAATGCTGTTGCCATCGTTAATTGCCGGAATCGCTGGTTTAGCGATCACGGGCATTTTAGGCTCAACGTTAAACCTATTTAATCTGCTGGGCCTGATTCTAATTTTAGGGATTGGCATCGACTACACCCTGTTCTTTGCTGAGCAGAAGAAATCCCTGAGTACCCTATTGGCGATTACCCTATCGGGTCTCACGACATTGCTTTCATTTGGTCTTCTGTCACTGAGTCAAACTCATGCCATTCATAGCTTCGGTATTACCGTCCTGACTGGTATTTTCGTCGCATGGTTGCTTTCGCCACTTGCAATCAACAACGAACAAGCAGCGGAAAAATCAAACTCTCGAGAGGCTTTTAGATGAACAAAACAATCAAGGTAGCGCTCGCCGTTGGATTGAGCTTATTACTCAGCGCTTGTTCGATGGTGTCTCAACAGCCTACAGGCGCAAGTGTCGCAATCGACAAAGACACCGAGCTAGCCTTGCCGCTGCCTGCTGAACTGGGATACTCATTTACGGCGAGCCAGCTGATCAGCGCAACATGGCAAGATGATACGCAGCAACTGCCTGTTCAAGTCGAAGTCACACCAGATAAAGTCGTGTTAGCGGGCTTTTCCTCTTGGGGAACGCGCATCTTATCGCTGCAATATCAGAATCAAGCCATTGAGACTCAAGTTCTATCCGGTCTTGGCGCAACCCTGCCGCAACCTGAGCAGGTGTTATTTAATTTAATGCTGACTCTATGGCCAATTGAAGCATGGGCTCAGCCTCTGCAAGGCATCGGTTGGCATTTGGTCGATACAGACAACAGCCGCATGGTGTTTGATGAAAACCAACAGGCAATCATTGAAATTGATTACCAAGCAGAGCCCGGAGCACAAAAAACCACGGGCAATATTGTTTTCAAGCATTTGATTCAAGGCTACACCATCACCATTCAAACGTTGAATTCAACGATTGTCGATAACCCAAGTAAGAGCTGAACATTATGCCTATTTATATCCAAGACTGTGGTTTCCACTCCGCATTAGGCTCAAGCGTTGCTGACATTCATAGCTGCCTAAAAGATGTGCGCGAGTCAAATATGGTTGAAGTGAACGATATGCTGAACGATGGCAAGTCGACTGTCGTTGGTAAGGTAGTTGGAGAACTGCCTGAAATTCCTCAGTACCTTGCTGAATACGCTACTCGCAATAATCAGTTAGCTTTATCAGCTCTTGATCAAATCAAAGATTCTATCGACCAAGCAAAATTACAATTTGGCGCAGATAGAATTGCTGTGGTTATCGGCACAAGCACATCGGGGATTTCTGATGGCGAAGCGGCTTTTAAGCACAAACTTGACCATGGTTCTTTCCCCGAAGATTACCATTATTCCAAACAAGAGCTTGGTAATACTTCTGAGTTCGTCAGCCAATACTGCGCGATAATGGGGCCAAGTTATGCAATCTCGACGGCTTGCTCATCAAGTGGTCGTGTATTTCTCACCGCTCAACGACTGTTAGATTCCGGCATGGCCGATGCTGTTTTGGTTGGAGGTATCGATACCTTATGTAAGCTTACACTCAATGGCTTCCATGGCCTTGAAGCACTTTCGACCAAACATTGTAAGCCGTTTAGCGCCTCTCGAGATGGTATCAACATCGGAGAAGCTGCCGCATTTATGTTGCTCTGCAAAACAAAGTTAACCGGTGTTAATACAACGCAAGACACGTCGAACATTGCCTTATTAGGCTGTGGCGATAGCTCTGACGCACACCATATTTCAGCGCCCCATCCAGATGGAAACGGCGCCGAACAAGCCATGAGAAAGGCGTTAAAGTCTGCACAGTTACAAGCTGAAGATATCGGTTACATCAATGCTCATGGCACCGCAACGCCGCTCAATGACTCAATGGAAAGCAAAGCCATTCATCGTATTTTTGCAAACAAGGTTCCCGTCAGTTCCACCAAGCCGCTCACCGGGCATACTCTTGGAGCCGCAAGTGCGATAGAAGCAGCAATAGCATGGCATATTTTAAAATATGACTTACCGCTTCCCTTACAAAAATGTCAGTATAAAGCTGAAGATATTGAGATTGATTTGGTAAACTGTGCTCAGAAACTTAAAGTAAAGAACATCTTAAGCAACTCGTTTGCTTTTGGTGGCAACAACATTAGCCTGATTTTTGGTGTAGTAAATGACTGATATCCCTTCTGTAGACCAACTCCTCCCACATGATGATCCGATGATATTAATCGATCGTGCTATCAACGTAGAGGCGTTGTCGATTCACTGTCAGGTCAATATTGGTGCACACAACCTATTCTTTGACGCCGAATCTCAAACTGTACCGGCTTATGTAGGTATCGAGTTTATGGCGCAATCTGTTGCTGCGTGGTCTGGATACCACGCATTAAAAAGCGGCACTACTCCCCCGATCGGCTTCTTGCTGGGTTCTCGCCGTTACAAGTCACTGTGTGATGAGTTTACTCAAGGTCAGACCCTTGATATCTACGCCGAGCAATTGATGGAAGACAGTGGGATGGCCGTGTTTACCGCCAGAGTCGAAGACCAAGGCGAGTTGGTCGCTCAATGCCAACTCAATGTCTATGTGCCAACTGAAGAAAAATTACAAGAAATGAAAACTAGGAGCCCATCATGACCCGTCAGGTTTTAGTCACTGGTGCCAGTAAAGGCATTGGCAAAGCGATCGCTATTCAACTCGCAAAAGACGGATTTGAAATCGCCGTTCATTACATGGGTGACAAGCAAGGTGCCGAAGATACCCTAAAGTCGATCACTGAATTGGGTGGCGCTGGGCGTTTGATCCAATTCGATATCAGCAATCGCAGTGAATGCCGTGAAACGCTTGAATCAGATATAGCTGAACATGGCGCTTACTATGGTGTAGTAAACAACGCGGGCATTACTCGTGATACGGCCTTCCCTGCCATGACTGAAGAAGAGTGGGATGGCGTGATTCATACCAATCTCGACAGCTTCTACAACGTACTTCACCCTTGTGTAATGCCAATGGTTCAAAAGCGTAAAGGCGGTCGAATTGTTACTCTGGCGTCGGTATCTGGCATCATGGGTAACCGTGGTCAAACCAACTATGCTGCAGCAAAAGCGGGCGTAATTGGCGCAACTAAGTCTCTAGCTTTAGAGCTCGCAAAACGCAAGATCACGGTAAACTGTGTCGCTCCAGGTTTAATTGATACCGGTATGGTTGACGAACACGTGAAAGATCATGCAATCCCTCAAGTGCCACTGCGCCGAATGGGCGAGCCAGAAGAAGTCGCTGGCCTAGTCAGTTATCTAATGTCCGATATTGCAGGCTACGTCACTCGCCAAGTAATTTCAGTCAATGGAGGCTTAGTATGACCCGCCGCGTTGTTGTAACTGGCATGTCTGGTGTTACTGCCTTTGGTAACGACTGGCAACACATCGAACCAAAACTGAAAGCGTGTGAAAATGCCACTCAATATATGCCAAGCTTTGAGCAATACGATGGCCTCAACACTAAGCTAGCTGCGCCTATTGATGACTTCCAGTTACCAAAACACTACAAACGAAAACAGGTTCGAGGCATGGGTCGGGTTTCTCGCTTAGCCACTGTCGCGACTGAAGATGCTTTAACACAAGCCGGGTTGATTGGACATGATGTGCTAACTAACGGAGAAACGGGCATTGCCTACGGCTCTTCAACTGGCAGTACTGATGCCGTAGGCGCGTTTGGCGTGATGCTTAACGAGAAATCGACACGAGCAATCACAGCAACCACTTACGTTCAAATGATGCCACACACCGCTGCGGTCAACGTAGGATTGTTCTTTGGCCTACGCGGTCGCGTGATTCCCACCAGCAGTGCCTGTACTTCAGGAAGCCAAGCTATTGGTTACGCCTATGAAGCAATTAAACACGGCTACCAAACCGTGATGGTTGCCGGTGGCGGTGAAGAACTATGCCCAACTGAGTCTGCCGTTTTCGATACCCTTTTTGCTACCAGTTTAAAAAACGACACACCAGAAAAATCCCCTAGCCCATACGACAGTGAACGCGATGGTCTAGTCATCGGTGAAGGCGCTGGTACGCTTGTTCTTGAAGAGTATGAACATGCCGTCGCTCGTGGCGCAAAGATCTACGCTGAGATCATTGGTTTTGCTAGCAACTGCGATGCTGCCCATGTGACCCAACCTCAGATGGAAACCATGCAAATCTGTATGGAAAAAGCGTTAAAAGATGCGCAACTTCCGGCTGAAAAAATTGGCTATGTTTCTGCGCACGGTACCGCGACTGAAAAAGGTGATATTGCAGAAAGTAACGCAACCGCGAATATCTTTGGCGAAGTGCCAATCAGTTCATTGAAAAGCTACTTTGGTCATACGCTTGGCGCATGTGGTGCGATTGAAGCTTGGTTAAGCCTAGAGATGATGCATTCAGGTTGGTTCAGCCCAACATTGAATCTTGAGAATATCGACGAACAGTGCGGCAAGCTCGATTACATCACAGGCTCAGGTCGCGAATTGGATGTTGAATATCTGATGAGCAACAACTTTGCTTTTGGCGGGATCAACACCTCCATCATATTCAAAAAAATCTAGGATAGAGAATGAAAAACTGGCTAGCTGTTGCTGTTGTCGTATTACTGGCAGGTTGTAGTGCTCCGAAATACTCGGGCAATGCACTTCCAGATGCAAACAACGTTGAAAATATTACTATCGTGGAAGACGTGAAAACTCGCAGCATCTTCCTTGATTCAATGCTCGATTGGTGTCTGACTAATCAAGTTAAATGTAAAGTCGTTGCGGACGGTTCAGAACATAACCCAGAAGATATTACGCTCGATTATGTCTCTCGTTGGAGCTGGGATTTCAGAACCTTTGTGGCAGACGCTAAGATCTCGGCTTATCAAGAGCAACAACGCGTAGGCAATGTCGAATTTAAAGCGCCAAACAGCGGAAACTTTTCTAAGTTTGGTGACGATATGGAGCGCATCAAAGCAATGATGGATATCTTGTTCGATAAGAAAACACCCGCGCAAGCGACTCAAATGATTGCCGATGACCAGCTATAGCGAGTTGTTTAGATCATAAAACTCAAAACAAATAAAAAGGGTCAGTAACCAAGTTACTGACCCTTTTTTGAATCTAGCATTCGCTCAATTAAGCGTTAGCTTCACGCTCAGCGATGAACTCAAGAGCCATCTTGATACGAGCGATTACGCGCTCTTTACCAACAAGCTCCATCACAGCATCAACAGAAGGAGACTGACCACCGCCTGTTACTGCTACACGAAGTGGCATACCGATTTTACCCATGCCGATCTCTAGCTCTTCACATACCGCTGCAATCACACCATCTTTGATGTTTACAGTAGTGAAGTCTTCAAGCGCTTCAACCTTAGCAAGAGCAAGTTCTAGTGGGCCTTTAGCAACACCACGTAGGTGCTTCTTAGCCGCGCCAGCTTCAAACTCAGAGAAGTCTTCGTAGAAGTAACGAGACTGCTCAGCAAGTTCGATAAGCGTGTTACAACGCTCGCCAACTAGCGTGATCACTTCAGTGATCGCTGGGCCGTTTGTTGTATCGATCTTCTGTGCGTCTAGGTGCCATTGCAGGTATTTTGCAACGTACTCAGGCTCAGAAGTCTTGATGTAGTGGTTGTTCAACCAAAGTAGCTTTTCAGTGTTGAATGCAGATGCAGACTTGCTGATTGCTTTAAGGCTGAAGAACTCAATCATCTCTTCTTGAGAGAAGATCTCTTGGTCACCGTGAGACCAACCTAAACGAACTAGGTAGTTGTTCAGTGCATTTGGTAGGTAACCTTCGTCGCGGTATTGCATTACAGAAACAGCACCGTGACGCTTAGAAAGTTTCGCACCGTCATCACCAAGAATCATTGCACAGTGAGCGAAAGTTGGAACTGGCGCGCCTAGTGCTTCGTAGATGTTGATTTGACGAGGTGTGTTGTTGATGTGGTCTTCACCACGAACAACGTGTGTGATACCCATATCCCAGTCATCCACTACAACCACGAAGTTGTAAGTTGGAGCACCATCTGTACGACGAATGATTAGGTCATCAAGTTGGCTGTTAGAAATTTCAATTCGACCACGAATTTGGTCATCAAATACTACGCTGCCTTCTTTTGGGTTACGGAAACGGATAACGCACGCATCACCTTCTTTTGCTGCTTCGTTTGCTGCAACAATTTTCGGGTGGTTCGCATCGTAACGAGCCATTTCCTTGTTTTCTTCTTGCTCTGTACGAATTTCGTCAAGCAGCTCTTTAGACGCGTAGCATTTGAATGCTTTGTCTTCAGCAAGTAGCTTATCAACCATTTCGTTGTAACGGTCAAAACGCTTAGATTGGTAGTAAGGACCTTCATCCCATTCCATACCCATCCATTGCATGCCTTCTAGAATTGCATCAACCGCTTCTTGAGAGTTACGCTCAAGGTCCGTGTCTTCGATACGTAGAACGAATTCACCACCTTGGTTCTTAGCGAATAGCCAAGAGTAAAGTGCAGTACGTGCACCACCAACGTGAAGATAGCCAGTTGGGCTAGGAGCAAAACGAGTTTTAACCGTCATTTAAATACCTTGATTATGTAGGTGATTCTTTTAGTGGGGTCTAATACAAAGTCTGTAATAGCCAAATATCACTAAATTTTGGGCGCTATTTTATCACCACCGCTTAAATCTACAATCAGTAGTGAATGATTAATGCGCGGATCTTGTGCGAAAGCCATTGTAGAAAGGCAAAATTCAGCTTCGATGTCGCAAATCTATAGCCTGAGCCAATAAATTATAGCCACGCTTTTCTTTAACTCCCGCTTATTTCACCAACGTAACTCACCCATTCATATACCACTAAGATCAAATTCTTGAATTTATGTTTGACCTTACCCTTACGGGAAGGTTTATGTTAGGCGTAGATGAGAATTGGAGTATCGATATGAACCATTACACAACCGCGCTCAACGGCCTAAATTGCATGGGTTGTGCGAAGAAAGTTCGCACCCTGTTTGGTGAACTCGACAATACGACGATCAATGATATATCGCCGACATACATCGATATTTCGACTCCAATTAATTACGTTAAACTCAACGAACAATTGGCGACGCTTGGTTATAGCATGGGCAATAAACTGCACCTTTCGTTATCCGGTCTTAGCTGCGGTAAGTGCGTGAACAAGCTGACTCAAGCACTTGAACAAACCGAGCAAATCTCAGACCTAGAAATCAGCAAACATGAATTGTCGTTGGTTACTCTGCTTTCAGAACCCGAGCTTATTGAGTTGATCGAAAGCGTGGGTTATCACGCGGCTCCCTACACTGAAGTTAATAAGCCTTTATCTAATTCAGAAGACGATAAAAAAACAGCGCCAGTGGAACCGACACAAAATAAACCTGCTGCTAGCCAATATACCTATCATCTTGTTCTTGAGGGAATGACGTGTGCGAGTTGTGTTTCTTCGATAGAGAAAGCGCTGAAAAAGAATGAGTTCGTCGACCAAGCTCAGATCAATCTTGCAGAACAAACAGCCTTGGTTTTCACATCTAAAACACGAGATGTCATCGAAAGCGCGCTAATAGAATCGGTAAAAACCGCAGGTTATGGTGCAGAGTTCGTTGATGACGCGGCGACTCAACAACAAAAACAGCAAGAGCAACAACTTCGTACCCAAAAAGCTTTCCTAAAGAACTCAGTAAGTGCACTGCTTATCGGTGCTCCGCTGATGGCGTGGGGTCTGTTTGGTGGCAGCATGACTATTACTACATTTAACGACCAATTGGCTTGGGGCTTAATCGGTGTCGTCTGTTTAATACTGCTAGCCACTTCAGGACGCAGCTTCTTCACTAACGCTTGGCAATCACTGATGCACAAGCGTGCGACCATGGATACGTTAGTTGCTTTGGGCACTGGCGCTGCATGGTTCTACTCAATGCTGGTTGTGCTTATTCCATCATGGTTCCCAGAGCCGTCGCGCCATGTCTATTTTGAAGCGAGCGCCATGATTGTTGGCCTTATTTCTTTGGGTCACTACATTGAAGCCAAAGCCAAAGCACGCACCACTAAGTCTTTGCAGGCACTGATTAACTTACAGCCTCAAAAAGCGGTGGTTATCGCCGATGGTAAAGAACAAACCATCGCCGTCGAAGCTATTCAAGTCAGTATGCAAGTTCGAGTAAAGCCAGGAGAAAAAGTCCCTGTCGATGGTGTCGTGGTATATGGCGAATCTTATATCGATGAATCGATGCTGACTGGCGAACCGCTTCCCAACGTTAAATCGATTAATGATGGCGTTTCAGCAGGTACCATCAATGGTGATGGCAGCTTAATCATTGAAGCCACGGGAATTGGCTCAAGCACCATGTTGGCTCGAATCATTCAGATGGTTCGCCAAGCACAAAGCAGCAAGCCTGCGATTGCTAAGCTCGCTGATTCGATCTCTGCCGTTTTCGTACCTGTTGTGGTCGCGATCGCAGCCATTGCCGCCCTAGTTTGGTTTTTTGTTGGACCTCAACCTAGTGCAAGTTACATGCTCGTGGTATCAACCACAGTGCTGATCATCGCTTGTCCATGTGCATTAGGCCTAGCCACACCGCTTTCGATTACTGTTGGCGTAGGTAAAGCGGCTGAGTTTGGCGTTCTTATTAAAGATGCGGATGTATTGCAGTCTGCCAGCAAGATCGATGCTGTTGTGTTTGATAAAACCGGCACCCTAACCCAAGGTAAGCCAACCGTTCAGCAGGCATTTTATGGCGATTTTTCAGAGCAAGAGCTGCTGGCTTATGCCTATTCGGTAGAGATAGGGTCAGAACACCCGCTAGCGAAAGCCGTTTGCCAATATGCAGAGAACTTACAAGTTTCAGCGCTACCCCATAGCGAGTTCGAAAACCAACGTGGGCTTGGAGTACAAGCAATAATTAACGGCAAGAAGGTTCAAGTAGGCTCTCTTAAGTACCTCACCCGACTCAGCATCAATACAGACATTGGCGCCGACTTTATCGAGCTTTGTCGTACACAAGCATGGACACCCATCTTCGTTGTAATCGATCAAAAACTGGAAGGCATATTTGGCATTTCAGATGCATTAAAAATAGATAGCAAACAAGCTATTGCTCAACTAAAATCCGCCGGAATCCACACCGTTCTATTAACGGGCGACAACGACTCTGTTGCTCAAGCAATAGGTAAAAGCGTCGGCATCGACGAAGTGATTTCAGAAGTGCTTCCAGAGCAGAAAGCTCAACACATTGTTCAGCTGCAACAGCAATATAAGAGTGTTGCCATGGTCGGAGACGGTATTAACGACGCGCCTGCACTTGCTCAAGCAGATATAGGCATAGCTATGGGTAGCGGCAGCGATGTGGCGATTGAAAGTGCGCAAATGACGCTGCTCAACTCATCACCACTATCCGTGAGCAATGCGATCGAGCTGTCTCAAGCAACCGTGAGAAACATGAAGCAAAACCTCTTTGGTGCCTTTATCTATAATTCACTTGGTATTCCAATTGCGGCTGGTGTGCTCTACCCATTCTTTGGATTTTTACTTAGCCCTGTCGTTGCAGGCGCTGCGATGGCGATGTCATCAATCACCGTAGTCAGCAATGCCAACAGATTAAGACTGTTCAAACCCACTCATTCTAATATCAACAAAAACCATATTCATGAGGTTAACCATGATTCGTAAAGTTATGACTCTTACTGCACTCGCTGCAATTTCAGGACAAGCTCTCGCTACTGATGTTCTCAACCATAAGTCTCCATACTGTGGCTGCTGCACAGAATGGACAGAACACATGCAAGACGCAGGTTTCGATGTCACAGAGAAACTTCATGATGACATGAATCCTATCAAGCAGAAGTTAGGAGTAACGCCAGAGCTGGCTTCTTGCCATACGGCAGAGATCGACGGTTACGTATTTGAAGGGCACATTCCAGCAGAGGACGTGAAAGCCTTTTTAGAAAACCCACCACGCAATGCGATTGGCTTGGCGGTTCCAGGTATGCCTATGGGCTCGCCGGGCATGGAGTATGGCGATAAGAAAGACGAGTATTCTGTTTATGCGTTTAACGAGAAAGGTCAGGTGTTTGAATACCGTCACTACAACGGAAAATAAAGCTTAACTAGACCAACGCAAAGCAATAAAAAGAAGTCATAAAAATAGAGCCTAGCATGAGTAAACCCAAGACTATGGTTTACTTGCTAGGCTCTTTGCTTTTGGACAGTAAAGCAAATCTTGTCGCGGCACCAACCGGGCTGTTAGTACCGCTATGTTTTCGTCGCTAGTTAGCAAAAACTCTATTTAACAAAAAAGCTAATTAGCGAAGAAACTCACTTGGCTAATAATCTAATCGATTAAGCAGCCAAGTGAATCAGCTTAGAAGCCGTAAGAAGCACCGAATACAAATGCATGGTTGTCAATGTTTGAACCAGTTGAATCTTTTACGCCGTTTGCTTGGCTACGGTACTCAAAGTAAGGTTGAACTCCGTTGCGAGTCCACGTAGCACGAAGCTCGTGATCCATAGAATCTTGCTTCTTCATTACGCCGTTGCCTTTATCTGACTCATTGCCAGCAAAAACATACACGTTGTTGTAGCTTAGTGTTAGCTCGTTATTTACAGAGTAAGCGATACGGTTGTCCATGCGAACGTCTGTGCTGCGGTTGCTATCTTCGCTGATGTGGGCACGTGTACGGTTACTGATTGCGATTCCATTGTCAAAGTTGTAGCCAACTTTAATCAGTGGTCGGTACTGAACAGTATCACCTTCAACAACTAAATGTTGGTAACCCGCTGCAACCCAAAGGTTGTCATTGATGTTGAACGCTTGCTCACCACCAATAGTCCAACCAGGACTTGCAGAAGAGCCCGCTGGATTCGCGGTTGTACGTTCAGTCGTCAACTCACCTAACTGGATGCCATCAATCTCGGTGTAAACAGTAAAACCACCAAAATCGAAATCAAAGGTATGGCCAGCCTCTAAAGTAGACGTCATTTTCGAACCGTGAAGATCGTCAGTATGCGCTTGAAGGTTACCAGTAACGTAAGAAGAGTCCGCTAGAACGTTTGAAGAGAATGCGACTGCAAGAGCGCTTAATGCAAATACTTTTTTCATAATTAACTGCCTTAGTTTAAATTTTTCAGCGACATATCTTCGGTATATCATTCACCTTCGCCGCTTGAGTAATTGGTAGCCTCCCTGGCATGAAATCTATCTTGCTCGAATTAATTTACGTTTCAAAATAAAAGGGCAAACAGAGTGATCTCTCTCACCATCAAAAAAAGGAAAGTTATTTAAATCAAATAAATCAATAAGTTAAAAATATAAAAATAGATAAAAAAAGAAACCCAATAATCAAAACGGATCAAGATCACGTTATTTCACGGCATAAAATTAGATTCAGTTGTTTCAATCACACCTGATTTATAGTTTTTTATGGGGGACTTATTTTTTGAAGAGAAGAATGAGAAGTGCGTCACTTTTGCGATGAAGCTCACCTTATGTGCATTGTTGACGTTATAAACAAAGGCTATTTCTATATGTTTCAGTTTAAGGAATGTACCGAACTTAGTTTGGACGAAAAAAAAGCTCCCACTTTTATCTGAGTAAGATAATAGTTAGGGAGCTCATCTATTAATGTTGCTTATCGATTATTTCACCGAAGTCACTCGACTTACTTTCTCGCCACTTTCAGAGATAGAGCGGATGTAAGTTTCGCCAGAAACCGAAGGACGTTGCTGCTCATCATACGTTAGCCAGTTTTCACCATCCGCTGAGTATTGCAGCTCTACGCCTGGGAATTGAACGTTCATCGCTAGCTTGCCATCAACAACTTTTGCCCCCGGAACTGGTAGTCGGTAATCAATACCCGCTTTCTCAAGCTTAGCCAGTTCACGTTGACCAACAATATTCGCGAAGCGATTAAAGTCGTTGTTTAAAGACTGCTTATTTACTAGGTCGGTATCTTGAGAGTACTCAACGCCCACTTTGTAGTCATTTTCCCAATCCGCTCTGTGCCATGCGCGCTCTGCTGCTGCAAGTACGCGAGGGAACACCATGTATTCATACTGCTCGTCGGTACGTACTGTTTCAGACCAAAGCTGTGCAGACAAACCGTAGAAAGGTTTTGCTTCAATCTCGCCTTTACCAGTGAAGCCATTGCCGTCACGGTCTAATGAGGTTTCCGCATTTTGTGGCATGTTTTCTGGTGCGAAACCGAACATCTTACGAGTATCCGTTGCACGCGTTGCCCAGTAGTAACCGCGCTCTGCTGCGTCTACTTCGTATGGCATATCCATGTATACGTAATCTGGGTTAGAGACAATCACGTCATAACCTTTCGCTGACCAATCGTACACTGATGAAGTGCCGCCCCAGTAAAGAACGTCCCAGAAGTTAACGCGAGTCGTTTCAGTAGCGAAGCCAGATTCACCCTCTTCCACATACTTCAAGCCATCTTGCCAAGCTTGGAAGTGTGGAATGCCTTTGTCTGCAACAATTTTTGATACTTCTTTTGCAAAGTAGCCAGGCAGGTGACCAAAATCACTCACCGAACCATCAGCAATCAAAGACTGACATTGTGGAGACTGTTGGAATGGTTTGTCTTGCTTGTCTAGCTCAATGTTACCTTTCCATGCCACTTTATCTTGAGCATCAACATCTTGAAAGCCTGCGCCTAGCTTGATGTTTTTCGCTTCATCACCACCAAAATGCCAAGTCGTTAGCGGCATACCCGCCTCATTGTGCATTGCTGCAATTTCAGTAATCACTTTATCAACAAAGCGAGTCGATGATTCCATACATGGGTTGACGAAGCTGTGCTTATCGTAGAACTGAATAGTCGTCACGTTTGAAGTATCTTGTGGATCCATCAAGCGATATTCACTTGCTTCAGCTTCTTTGCCTTCCGCCATTAGGCGAGTGTAACGCGCTTCCATTGATACCACAGCAGAACGAGCGTGTGCTGGCATATCAATTTCTGGAATTACTTCGATGCTGCGCGCTTTTGCGTAGCTTAAGATCTCGACGTAATCCGCTTTACTAAAGAAACCAGAGCCAAAGTTGTCTGTTGTTGGACCTGAACCTAGCTGAGGCAGTAAACAGCTTTGCTCTTCCAAATCAAAACAACGATTAGACCCTACATCCGTTAGCTCTGGTAAACCTGGGATTTCTAAACGCCAGCCTTCATCATCTGTTAAGTGAAGGTGCAATTTATTCATCTTGTATGCCGCCATTTGATCCAGCGTTGCTAGGATGGCATCTTTTGAGTGGAAGTTTCGAGCAACATCCACCATCACACCACGGTAATCGAAACGTGGCGCATCTTTGATCGACAGCTGTGGTAATGATTCAACGTTCTGACTGTCTATTAGGCCAAAAATAGACTGAACTGCGTAGAAAGCACCTGTTTTATCAAACGCTTTAATCGCAATCCCCTCTTCCGAGATGCTTAGTTCATAAGCGCCAGATTTTGCTAAATCACCCGTAAACTGAGTAGGAACAACGGCAACACTAACAGGTAGGTCGCCACTCACATCTACGTTTACCACATCTGCACGTTCTTCAATTGCAACGAACTGCTCAGCATCAAATGCCTCTTTCGGTAATGCAATACCACCAGCAATGCTCACTGAACCAACGCCCGCTTGTACCAACATTGGCGTTGGTAGTAAAGTGGTTGATACATCTTGCGTTGCCAGGTCAGCATTCTTTTCAAAGCGAGTAACCGCGGTTGCCATGACATTGTTGTCATCAGGTGTACGCTTAAGGTTGTTTCCTTCCAAACCGATTACGAACGACGCGACATCTTCCGTATTCAATGAAGCAATCATCTTAGGTTCAGCGTTTGGCGCCGTGACAAATGCACCCGGCATAAAGTCAGTTTCAAACAGTTGCCAGTACTCACTTGTTAGTGGAAGAATCACTTCTTCACCAGCGGCAAAACCATCGAACTTATCTGTAGGTTCTAGTTTGTGTAGGTCCCCCGTTACACGAGTAATTTTAAACTGTTCGTTATCAACATCTAAAATAAGGCGAATACTGTGGAAGTAGATAGTCCAATCTTTCGAATCAATCGCTTCACCGTCATTGGTCAGGGTCATGTTCACTTTATTACATGACGCCCACTCAGCACCTAGTTCCTGACAAGCCATGCCTTCATTCGCACCGTGATTGGTTAGAATTTCATATTGCACATCAAGGTTATCAGCCAGTGTATTAACAACCTGTTGCTCAGGTGCTTGCGTTACAGCACACCCCGTCAAACCAGCCAGTACCGCTACAGATAGTAAGTTTCTCTTCAACATCGTATTCACCCATAAATTAAAAAATTGAGTCAGAAGCAAAGTGGAGCGCTTCGAAAGTTAGATAAACTATATGGGCTTATTTTTTACCGTGAATTAAATCAAGTTAATAAAGTGATCAGCTTCAAATCTCAAAATTCGCGATAAAATTAATTACATAAAAATCATTAAGTTAGAATCAACGGCACTTCCGTCAGTTTTATTTTGACGTAAAAATTGAGAAATGAATCACAATCTTTTTAACGGATTTCATAAAATCGTGTTGTTGATAGAGAGAAAGGTTTAAGAGTTTGTTCGTGTTGTTATACTTTTCGTACAAACAACGTGACATCGTTCTCAAAAAAAACCGTTAAAAAACGCCGTCAAAATCAATTTTAACGAGTTCATATCTTTTAATAGGAGCTTTCCTTGCGCACATTTTGGTACGTAACTTTATTCGTTCTCGCATTTTCAGCCAAACAAGCTGCGGCCGAACCTCTTTATTGGCAAGCCAAAAAGGATGATCTGACGCTTACTATCTTAGGTTCTGTGCACGTTGGGGATGAGAGTATGTACCCACTTCCCGCACAGATCACTGACACGTTAAAACAGAGCGACGGATTAATTGTCGAGACGGATATAAGAAAGACAGAAGGCGTGGTGTATCCCACGACCACAGTGACCACGGGTGATGTATTAAACAAACAACAAAAACAATTATTAACGAGCATCTCAAAGTCTCTAGATATGCCAACTCCGCAGCTACTTAGCTCACCGCCTTGGGCAACCTCTCTATCGATACAGATGCAGCAGTTGAAGAAACTTGGCTACGGTTCGGCTGGCGGTGTTGATGCCACACTCGCTTATAAAGCAACAATTGCGGATGTTCCCGTCATCAGTTTAGAGGCTCTACAATTTCAAATAGACCTCATCGCAGGACAAAAAGATTCCGGTAAAGAGTGGCTAGTCAGTAGCCTTGAAGAATTTGACCAAACTGATCGTGTGGTTCATTGCCTAATTGAGAGCTGGAAAGCGGGTGATGTAGCGAAGCTTGAAGAGTTTGCGAAGCTGTCTAAAATGCCAACAGAGCTTGAGAAAGTATTCCTAACGGATCGCAACGTAGACTGGGCAAACAAACTAGCTGCCAATGACTGGAAGATAGAGTCAAAAGGGAACTATTTGATTGTGGTTGGTGCCTTGCACCTAATTGGACCAAGTAACCTTTTACAGTTATTAGAAGAGAAAGGTTTCAACGTGATACGACAATCACAAAGCGAACTAGCTAAATGTAAGGACGACTAAACAAACTAGGGCCAGTTTATCTTTTGAGCTGATTTTTGCGACGCGTTGCCATGTATTTATACAAGACAGAGGTATTAATGTATAGCTAGCCATCATGCAGAGCCGAGAACGTAGTCGCAATGGCCAACTCTCCGAAATATTCATCTACAAACGTTTAGCTCTTTGTTGAGATAAATTTAAGTGGTCCCCGTTACCGAAGGGCACGGGGACACCTTATTTCATTATTTCATTTTAAAGCCGTCACAACAAGGGCTGGCTTCACCATAATTTAATCGTTAACAAACATATTTCGATTAAATAGTTCTGTAATAATTGCATCACTATCAGCGCCACTTAACCCTAAATCAGCTTGTGAATATCCTTGAAGAACCACAGTCTGAGTGTTGCCATTATGGGTATATGTGAGCTCCATACTTCCTCCGCTTTCCGTAACAGTTAGCAACCCGAGTAAATCATCGACGGTTAATGGGTCAGGGTCGTTGAGAACATCAGTAAAATCTAATTTATCTATATCTGTTTCAAAGTCCGTAATCGTATCCGACTCGCCGTCTACGAAATTAGTATCAAAGACGAATATATCGTCGTCTGAACCACCGGTTAAGATATCGGAACCAAAAGACCCCACCAAAGTATCACTGCCTGCAGACCCAGAAAGGGAATCACCTCCTCGACCACCATAGACAGTATCATTTCCTGCTAATGCATTAATAGTGTCTGCAGCTGAAGTACCTGACAATACGTCGTCACCAGCGGTTGGCGAGATAGCAGCATCTGCGCCATCGGATACGGTAATCGTAATCACCTCATCGTAGGTCAAACCAGTACTATCGGTAAGTCGAACAGTCATGTTTAACGTTTCCGCGACTTCGTAATCAATTTGGCTGGCGTCATTAACCGTCACCAAACCTGTCGCACCATCAATGGCAAACGCCCCATTGGCGTCATCAGCTAACGAGTAGGTCACGGTATCGCCGACGTCTGGATCCACAAAAGACAAAGAACCCAGTACAATATCGCCAGTTACCGCCGTTTCATTGATCTGACCGAAACCAATTTGTCTTTTTACAACACTAGAGCCATTACCGTCACCAATCACAGCATCATTAGTTTGCCAAGACACAATCACCTCACCGGTCGTCAACTCTGCGATAGAAGGAGATGGGTTAAGGCTACCTGCTGTTCCGATGACTACTGCTGGTGTTATCGCAGTACCATCCGCTTCAAGATACTGTCCCATCACTGAGGTGGAATCATTCCATACAAGATAATAACGTCCCGAAGCCAACGCTATGATCTCTGGCTGGGAAGTGGTACCAGATGTCGTCACTTGAACGGCGGCCAACGTCACTGCACCACTGCTATCCCATGTTTGCAGGTAAATGTCACCTGCATTTTCATAAGCGGCCGCAACCCCCCCATCCACCGTGTTTGTCAACTGAACATTATCGCCTGAATTCCCCCCGCTACCAAATAAAGAAGAACTGATGAGCGTACCTTCGGAATTATAAATGGCTAAGGTGTGTGGATTGGTATTCCCATCCCGAAACGCCACCACGAAGTTACCATTGTCGAGCACTGTTAACCCGGTTCTAGAACCAGCAAAGCTGGCATCGACCGTAATAGGCCCAAGAACTTGCGCGCCTGCTGTGGTATGAACTTCTAATACAAGCTTATCCGGAGAGCCACCGCGATCTTCATAAACGATCGCAATGTCGCCACTTGGCGTTTCCGCTATGTTGTAGTTATATGCAAGCCCTTGTACATAGTAACTCGACACTGGGTTCCCTAAAGAATCAAATACAGAAATCCCGGCATAGTAAGTTCCAAGGTGTGCCATCATCGTCGAGATCACAAACCCACCATTGGAGAGAGTGAGAATATCCATCGGATTCCCTGGGTTATTCCCGGCCACATAATACAGCGTCTCACCACCAGATTTGGTGCCATCAGCGTTGTACATTTGTAAGCGGGATGACCACCCACCCACTGCGTTGTTCCACGCCACCACGTAACGACCATCGGCTAGAGACGTAGTTACCGAAGCACTCTGATTACCTGATGTTGTGGTATTGACCACAACCGAATCTTCACCAGCGGTGCCCCACACCAGATCGGTAGGCGCTTCGGGCAAGTCAACCGTAGCAGTTTCGGAATTGGATGCCAAATTGCCTGCTAAATCGGTCACCGATGCAACAACGGTCATTGTACCCTGAGTTAACCCTTTACCAGTGAGATCCGTTGGCACACTCCATGCATTACTTGTCACCGTCGCACTAAAGGTAGTTGAGGCGCCCACACTGTCCGTTACAGTGAGAGTTACCACTTGCCCATCTTCGACATCCGTAGTAGTACCAGACATCACAACGTTGTTCGCTTCTGTCCACGTAACGTCGAAGTCATCAATAGCAACAATATCAATTGTCGGAACAGAGCTATCAAATGTGACATCTTGGCTTGCGGTTAACTCGGTGTCGTTGCCCACATAATCGAGCACCCGCACTTGGTACGTCTGCACTTCCCCATCGGTGCGGGTGGTCGCGTCCACGTAACTCCAGCTGCTGCCACTGACCGTGGCGTCATTCCACGTCGTGCCGCCATCAAGGCTCACTTGGACGATGTCGTTATTGACTGTTCCGGTCAGGCTACCGCTCACGGTGATGCCATCCACGTCGTTGGTGATAAAGTCTGCCGCACCTGAGTCATCAGTAATAGTATCGATAGAGACTGCCGTCACGCCTGAGTTGGTGCCACCGGTACCCGTACCGGTGCCGCCACCACTGCCGTCAACATCAAAGGTCACGGCTTGGCTGTCACTGAGCTCGGTGTCGTTGCCCACGTAATCGAGCACCCGCACTTGGTACGTCTGCACTTCCCCGTCGGTGCGGGTGGTCGCGTCCACGTAACTCCAAGATAGGCCGCTGACTGTCGCGTCGTTCCACGTCGCGCCGCCGTCAAGGCTCACTTGGACAATGTCGTTGTTGACCGTCCCGGTCAGGCTACCGCTCACGGTGATGCCATCCACATCGTTGGTGATAAAGTCTGCCACACCCGAGTCGTCGGTGATGCTGTCTATCGCAACACCAGTGATACCCGAGTTGGTGCCACCGGTTCCTGTACCCGTGCCGCCGCCACTGCCGTCAGTATCAAACAGCACAACTTGACTGTCACTGAGCTCGGTGTCATTGCCGACATTATCGAGCACGCGCACTTGGTACGTTACATTATCGCCATCCGCGCGAGCATTCGCATCCACGTAACTCCAACTGCTGCCACTGACCGTCGCGTCATTCCACGTCGCGCCGCTATCCAGGCTCACTTGGACGATGTCGTTGTTGACTGTTCCGGTCAGGCTACCGCTCACGGTGATGCCATCGACATCATTGGTAATGAAGTCCGTCGCTAGACCTGAGTCGTCGGTGATGCTGTCTATCGCAACACCAGTGATACCCGAGCTGGTGCCACCGGTACCCGTACCGGTGCCGCCGCCACTGCCGTCAATGTCAAAGGTCACGTCTTGGCTGTCACTGAGCTCGGTGTCGTTGCCGACGTAATCAAGCACCCGTACTTGGTAAGTCTGCACTTCCCCGTCGCTGCGGGTGGTGGCGTCGACGTAACTCCAGCTGCTGCCACTGACCGTGGCGTCGTTCCACGTCGCGCCGCCATCCAGGCTCACTTGGACGATGTCGTTGTTGACCGTCCCGGTCAGGCTACCGCTCACGGTAATGCCATCCACGTCGTTGGTGATAAAGTCTGCCGCACCTGAGTCATCAGTAATAGTATCGATAGAGACCGCTGTCACGCCTGAGTTGGTGCCACCGGTACCCGTACCCGTGCCGCCGCCACTGCCGTCAATGTCAAAGTTCACATCTTGGCTGTCACTGAGCTCGGTGTCGTTGCCGACGTAATCGAGTACGCGCACTTGGTAAGTCTGCACTTCCCCGTCGGTGCGGGTGGTGGCATCCGCGTAACTCCAAGATAGGCCACTGACCGTGGCGTCGTTCCACGTTGTGCCACCATCGAGGCTCACTTGGACGATGTCGTTGTTGACTGTTCCAGTCAGGCTACCGCTCACGGTAATGCCATCCACGTCGTTGGTGATGAAGTCCGTCGCCAGACCCGAGTCGTCGGTGATGCTGCCGAGTCGTCGGTCGTTCCACGTCGCGCCGCTATCCAGGCTCACTTGGACGATGTCGTTGTTGACTGTTCCGGTCAGGCTACCGCTCACGGTAATGCCATCCACGTCGTTGGTGATGAAGTCCGTCGCCAGACCCGAGTCGTCGGTGATGCTGTCTATCGCCACCGCCGTCACGCCAGAGTCGGTACCCCCAGTACCCGTACCCGTGCCGCCGCCGCTGCCGTCAATATCAAAGGTGACGGCCTGGCTGTCACTGAGCTCGGTATCGTTGCCCACGTAATCAAGCACGCGCACTTGGTAAGTCTGCACTTCCCCGTCGGTGCGGGTGGTGGTATCCGCGTAACTCCAAGAGAGGCCACTNTACCCCCAGTGCCCGTGCCCGTACCGCCGCCGCTGCCGTCAATATCAAAGGTGACGGCCTGGCTGTCACTGAGCTCGGTGTCGTTGCCCACGTAATCAAGCACGCGCACTTGGTAAGTCTGCACTTCCCCGTCGGTGCGGGTGGTGGCGTCCGCGTAACTCCAAGAGAGGCCGCTGACCGTGGCGTCGTTCCACGTCGCGCCGTTATCCAGACTAACCTGAACAATGTCGTTGTTGACCGTTCCGGTCAGGCTACCGCTCACGGTAATGCCATCCACGTCGTTGGTGATGAAGTCCGTCGCCAGACCCGAGTCGTCGGTGATGCTGTCTATAGCCACCGCCGTCACGCCCGAGTTGGTGCCGCCGGTACCCGTACCGGTGCCGCCGCCACTGCCGTCAATGTCAAAGGTCACATCTTGGCTGTCACTGAGCTCGGTGTCGTTGCCCACGTAATCGAGCACCCGCACTTGGTACGTCTGCACTTCCCCGTCGGTGCGGGTGGT